>NZ_DGRD01000031.1:0-116332 GCF_002390965.1 Corynebacterium sp. UBA4397 | reverse complement strand
AAGTTGTGCGAAATACTCCTGCAAGCCCATGCCCGCCACGCTAGGACACCGCCACGCGGTGCGACAATCCCCAACCCGCACCGAACAAGGAAACTGTGGATAACCCACTAGGCCCAAGGCGGTTATCCACAGGCGGGCCGCCTAGCCAGAATTAGGTAGTGCGGTAGCAAGGAGATCCTGGTATTAAGGGCAACTGAGCAAAACCAATGCGGGCTACAACCGGAAGAGCCACATAAGCGCGCTGCCTGCCCGCACAATGTAAGGAGAGGCAGGGCGCTTATTGTGTTTTCATGCCGAGTCCGAGACAAGTTAGGTCCCACAGAATGTCATGAAATCCGCCAAGTCGGTGGGGTCTGGTTCTTCGAAGTGCGGATGTGGCCTCCAAGGATGGATGACTGCCTCAAGCATTTCGCGATAGGCTCCGAAGTCTCCAGCTTCGGCTTGCTTCAAAGCTGCGTCTAGCTGCCTGTTCCGCGGAATGACACGTGGAAAGGAATCATCTACCTTCTTGGGTGAAGGTTCGCTGGATAAGTACGCGCTGAGGAAATCCTCTCCATCAAAAAGCTCACGGGCAAGGCTTGAATCGTCGCCCACGGCTGCAACCAGCGCACGGTGGGCTTGGGTCAGATCTGGTTGTCTCCTCGCCAAGGCCTCTCGGTAGCTGGCAAAGACCTCGGGGGTTGTGTCGAGCGCCGCTGCCCACTGCGCTGACATTTCCTCTTCGAAGCGCTCCGGGAAGAAGTCCATCACCTCTTGGGCAAAGCTGACAGCCTCGTTGGGATCTGAGGAAAAGAGCGGAAGGAGTGATTCCGCGAGACGTGCCAGGTTCCAACCCAATATATGTGGCTGATTGCCATAGGCGTAGCGCCCGCCATTATCAATGGAAGAAAACACCGTGGCAAGATCATAAGACTCCATGAAGGCGCAGGGGCCATAATCAATGGTCTGTCCGGAAATCGTGGTGTTATCTGTGTTCATCACCCCGTGGATAAAGCCGAGTCTTTGCCACTTGGCCACGGTGCGCATCTGCGATTCAACAACTAACCGAAAGAACTCCTTATAGGGGTTTTCACTCTTGATTGCGGCTGGGTAGTGCCTGCTTATTGCATAGTCCGCGAGAGCCTGTAGCTGATTAGTGCCATCACCGAGCTGCGCGTAGTGAAAGGTTCCCACTCGCAGGTGACTGGCCGCGACGCGGACGCCCACGCCAGCCGGACGTACGTGACCGCGCTGGATTTTACGTCCAGTGGAAATGACTGCCAGACCCCGCGTGGTTGGCACCCCCAAGGCATGCATGGCCTCGGAGACAAGGTACTCGCGCAGGATGGAACTTAGCGTTGCCCGCCCATCAGATCCCGGACGGGAGAAGGGGGTGAGACCGGTACCTTTGGCGTGGAGATCAAGGAAGACATCACCGACGCGTGCCTCCCCGAGCAATAGCGCCCTGCCGTCTCCCATATAGGGATTGAATTGGCCGAATTGGAATCCGGAATAGGCCATGGCATGGGCAGTGTCGTGTCCCAAGAGCAGATCGAGCCCCGCAGGCGAGCGTAACCATCCTGGGTCGAATCCCAGCTCAAGCGCCAGTGGTTCGTTGAGGAAGAGTAGATGTGGATCAGGTTGCTCCTCGCCCTGAGACAGCCGTACCAGTTGCGGCAAGTGTTCTGCGTAGTCATGGCTTAGCTGCATCGCTCACTGCTTTCTGTAATCTGCACGGAAATCTGCACGGATCTGCATGTTCTCAACTTTCAGCGTTCCTATTGCTGGCGCCAGAGCTCGGTGCCCGAGGAATCAAGAATTATAACGTGGGGGTGGGACTCGAGGTTGATGTGGACTTCGAGATAGTCGGGGCTGCGTTCACCGTCACGTGCGGTAACGCGATAGGTGTAGGCGGTGTTGTCTAGGCCTAAGGGCTGCGTGGTGGCGCTGGTAAGCCAGGGGTGGCGGCGGCGCAGACCGATGAGGTCTTGGTGGGCGCGGTAGGTGTCCCATCCCCACGGCGCGAGCTGGGCGGGGCTATCAGGAAAGGCAGGGCGAACCGCGTCGTCGCCGCCTAGGCGGTCTTCTTTGATGCCGGTAAACCCTTGCTCGTCCCCCGAATAGATGGAGGGGATTCCTCCCACGGTGAGCAAGATTGCCAACGCGGTGACTGCGCCTTCCTCGCCCAAAGTGCTGGCGATTCTTGTCACGTCGTGGTTGCCAATGAAAGTATTGGGGATAAAGTGCGCCAAGAACTCATTGTGGCGTTTGAGCGACCAGTCCAGCTCGAATAAGTTCTTTTCCTTGATACTGGACCAGATAGCCTTCCACAGCTCGTATTGGGTAACGGAATCGACCCCAGAGGCAGCGAAGAACTCGGGATAATCCCCGTGAATGACCTCGCCGAGAATCCACGCCTGCGGGTTATGTTCCCTCACCCGGGGCAGAACCCGCGACCAAAATGCAGGTTCAATGGAATAGGCCGCGTCTAGGCGCCATCCATCGATTCCGCGGTCGAGCCAATGACACATGACCTCCGTGACATAGTTTTCAGTCTCCTTCGTCTCGTGGTTGAAGCGCACGAGATCCGCGTGGCCCTCGAACACTCGGGGCTGAGGCCCGCCTGGGGCTTGCCAATCGACGTCGAAAAGCGCTGCCTCAGGGCTGTCAGGACCTTGCTGCAACGCCCGCAGGAGGGCTGGGTGCTGCGCGGAGGCGTGGCTAAAAACCCCATCAAAGATGATGCGCAAGCCACGCGCATGGCACTGCGTGATGAGCTCCGCGAGGTTGTCATCACTGCCTAAACGCCTATCTAGGTGGAACTGGTCGAGGCTATCGTAGCCATGGGTGTGTGAGGCAAACACCGGTCCAAGCAACAGCCCCGAAGCCCCGAGTTCTACGGCGTAATCGAGCCAATTAACAAGGCGCAATAATCGCGGCCCGTGTGCGGATTCGTCCGGCTCCCGAATCGGCGCACCGCAAAACCCCAAGGGATATACGTGCCACCAGATGGCATTATCTACCCAGCCCATCGCAGCCTCCTAGCGAATTGGGTTCACTTTCATTCGACGCAGAGCTTGATTCGATACTGAGCGTCAACCTTAACTACTAATAGCGATAGTAGTTAAGGAATCACGAACCCGGAGCAGCAGCGGGGGAAGCCTCTGATGGAAGATTCTGTGCGGAAGCTACTGCGGAGGCAGTTCTTCCCCGGTGACGAGTCCTGCGCGAAAGGCATAGATGACTGCTTGGACGCGGAATTGGGCGGTGGAGGTATTGACGGTGAAGCCATAGCCGATGATGAAGAAGGAAAGCACGGAATCGGTAAGCAGCGTGCGGTGATCGCGCAACCAACGGCCAAGGGTTTTCATCATTCTCCACATTCTAGGTATGGGCTCTGAGACACGAAGCGCTTAGGCAGGGATGTCTCGTGCGACGTGAGAGTACCACCCACCGCCAAGGAAAATGGCGGTGGAGACGCTGACCGCGGCGATGGCAGGACCCGCGCCGTGGGTGATGAATTCGCTGGCTGCGGGGGGATAGACCGTGCCAAAGAGGTAGGACCAGTTCACCAGTGGCAGCCACTGGGCAACCTCCTGGAAGGCCTTGATAGGCACCGAAGCAAAGAGGCTTTCGATGAAGAGTAGCCAGGCCAAAGGCAGGGCGATGGCTGCGGCGGTGGACCGCGTTACTGCGGCCAGGCCCATGGTGATAAGCACGAAGGAAAGCAATGAGAGCAAGTTGAGTGCTAAGTAGGCCACGCCGCCGCCGGAAAGATCGACCTGCGCCGATCCCACCTTGAATACGCCCAAAGCTAGCGCCATGCCGACGATGAAGTTGAGTGCGACAAAGAGACAGACCACGACAGCGCGGGCGAGATAGGACACCCAGCGTGAACGCTGGGTGAGGAATGTAACCCCTAGGCTGCCGCGGCGGATCTCCCCAGCCGTGGAGGCACCCGCGAATACGATAGCGACGATCATGAAGATAACCGAGAACTGTCCCAGGTCAGCGGCGGTATAGGTGGGGGATTCGGAACCGGAGTCAAGCGCGACAATCAGCACGGGAGGGCCATAGAGAGTACCGGTCAATAAGACTGCATAAACGAGTGTGGAGCGCAGCGTGAGCAGGCGTAGCAGCTCTGATTTTAGGGCAGAAAGCACAAGAAATTCCTTAAGGATGTGGAGAGCATGGACTCAACGGTGAATGAGTGGGGGCGGAAGCAAGTTACTTGTCGGCGCGATAAACCGCGGCGGTCTCGGTCAGCTGCAAGAAGTTCTCCTCCAGGGAGGGCGTGGATTCCTGCAGCGAGTGGATGAGGATGTCCGCATCGCGGCAGGTGCGCGAGACAGCGAGGGAGTCGGGCACATGGGAACCGACAGGTAGGACCAGGCCTTGTGGGGTGCGGGTTACCTCAGCACCCAAGCCCTGCAACAGTGAATACAAGGTGGCATCATCATCGCTGTGCACCTGAATCGTCCTCTTACCTTGGGCAAGGAACTCGTCCATGGAATACTCGCCCAACAGCGAGCCCTGCCCGATGACCACGAGCCGGTCTGCCACGACCTGCATCTCTGAGAGAAGATGTGAGGAGACGAGAACGCACTTTCCTTCCTCCGCAGCAGAGCGCATGACCTCGCGCATCCAATGCACGCCCTCCGGATCGAGGCCGTTGACCGGCTCATCCAGGATGAGGTTGTGGGGATCTCCCAGCAGGGCAGAGGCCAATCCGAGGCGCTGCTTGATACCAAGGGAGAAGCCGCCTACGCGCCTGTGGGCGGCGGGGGTCAGCCCAACCGTCTCTAGAACCTCGTCCACACGGGAAGAGGCTATCCCCGCCGATGCAGCCGTGACTCTCAGATGCCCGCGGGCAGTGCGACCGGGGTGGTACCAGCCGGCATCGAGGACGGCGCCCACCAGGCTTGCCGGGTGCACGGTGGCACGCAGGGGCTTGCCGTCAACGAGAACGCTGCCGCCATCAATCTTGTCGAGGCCGAGCATGCAGCGCATCGTCGTGGACTTCCCGGCTCCGTTGGGCCCGAGGAAACCGGTGACGGCGCCATCGGGGGCATGGAAGCTGAGATCTGAGACGGCAATCGTGCGGCCGTAGCGCTTTGTTAGTTTATCGACTTTAAGCATGCTCTCCATCGTGCTAGCTTTCGCCTGAAAAGAAATCGTGCCCCGGGACCATTTCTTCGGCTCATACCGAGGTATGAGCGCTCAGGGATTGTCCTGAGACCAAAGCAAGGGTGGGGAGGATGCACCGTGAGAGGCGCTGCGCTAGCCACCCCACTAGGCATGCCGTTAATCTAAGGAACATGAGCGAAGCACTCTTTAGCCGCATGGAGCCCATCCAAACCATGGCGGATGGCACCATCAAGCAAGTCAATCCCTTTTCCGGCACTGAGGTCTGGACAGTTCCCGGCCGGGGCAGTCGGCCCTTTTCTGTCCCTGCGGTTCACCCAGCACCTTTGTCAGAGGATGACTTTCACTACCGCTGCGCTTTTTGTGACGGGCGTGAACTTGACACGCCCCCAGAGAAAGCCCGCATCTTGCCATCTGGGGGAATCCTGCGCGGAGTTCCGATTGAGGAGTACGAGCAATCAGTTCCTTCCTTTCGACGAGTGCCTAACCTCTTCGAGATCGTCTCTTATGACTACTGGCGTGAGAACTATGGCTTCGAGATGGATGAGGAAACTCGCCAGCGCATGGAGTCTTATCTTGCTGATCCCGCGGGCCGCGAGCATGTACTTAAGACCATCCGCACCAAGCGGGCTGCGGCTAAGCTTGGCGATGCCCCGGAAGATAAGCTTCTAGAGCAAGCCGCCGGGTTCTTTGCTGGCGGGCACGATGTCATCATCGCGGCGCGGCACTTTATCAATGGCGCCACCGATGACTCGCAGCTCGCTTCCTCAGGAACCCTCAGCCCCGAGGAACACGCCCTCTTTACCGCCTTCACCGCAGACGCTATCCGGGACCTCTACGAAAGAAACCGTTACGCCGACTATGTGGTGGCCTTCCAAAATTGGCTTGCGGCTGCCGGCGCCTCCTTCGATCACCTGCACAAGCAGGTTGTCGCTATTGATGATCGCGGCATGGCCTCCCATAGGGAGGTAGAGCTGCAACGCCGCTACCCCAACATGTACAACGAGTGGGCCGTGGACTACGCGGCGAAGCAGAATCTGGTTATCGCCGAGAATGACCACGCCGTATTGCTGGCAGGATTCGGGCACCGCTATCCCACCCTCGAGATCTTCTCAAAGGCGAAGACCTGTGAGCCGTGGCTGCACACGAACGCCGAGTTAACAGGGGTCAGTGACCTCATCCACGCCGCGCATGCTGCGGTGGGTGCCGATGTCCCGTGTAACGAGGAGTGGCATCACCGCCCCGCTGATGTCGAGCTCCCGCAGCCGTGGCGCGTGATGATTAAGTTGCGCATCTCCACCCTGGCAGGATTCGAGGGAGGAACCAAGATCTACATCAACACCATTTCGCCCTGGGATCTGCGTGACCGCGTCGTCGCCAAGCTTTATACCGCGCGCGATGAGCGGCGCGTGGCCAAGGGCATCCGCATTGCCACCGAATGCCTGTTGCCGCGCAATAGCCTGCGCTACATCGAAACCCTCACCCGCAGCCCCGCCTAGACCACGAGGTTGAGCACATTGCGCCCCTCCGCGTGTTCTTCGACTTCCATTCCGGCGCTGCGGGCTATGGCGGCAACGTCTTCAAGACGGAAAGCATCATTAGGGCTCATAGCAAGGACACGGGCCAACTGCCCCTTGTAGTGCTTGTTGAAGTGACTGACCACCTTGCGGGAACCATCAGGCTGCACCGTCTCCACCCGCACGGTCACCGCGCTGGGCACCTTGCCCAGTTGTTGGTAGGTGCCGGAGCGCAGATCCACGATCAACTCTGCAGAATCTTTTAAGGCATCCGTTATGGCGGTTCCCCAGCGGGCCTTCATCGTGGGAAGGTGGCCGTCAGAAGTGGGGAGCTTGGTGCCGCCGGAGAGACGGTAGTGGGGGATAAGATCCCGGGCACCCACAACCCCGAAGAGCGCAGAGCCGATAGCCAAACGCGCCCAAGCATTCTCTGGCAGGCTTGGCGCATCTAGCGCCTCATAGAGCACCCCGGTATAACGCAGAAGCGCCGGCGTGGTGGGGGTAGATAACAGGTGCCTATTTGCCTCAGCTTCTGGGCGCAGCTTCTGCGAGATTTTGAGGACGCTGAGTGCCTCATCCACGTTTAAACGGCGCAGGTCTCGTGCAATATCCTCGCGTATGGAGGTGAGCTCAGGATAGGACAAGCTGGAGAAATCGAGCGGCGGGTGGTCGCCTCCCGGCGACTTGGTTTCGGAAGGAGGAAGGATGATGAGCATGTATCTAGGGTAGCGGGGTATATTTCTCTGCATGATTACACGTCTTTCGCAGCTTTTTCTTCGCACCCTTCGTGAGGACCCGGCTGATGCCGAAGTCCCCAGCCACAAGCTCCTCGTCCGCGCCGGGTACGTCCGTCGTGCGGCGCCCGGAGTCTACACCTGGCTGCCGCTGGGATTGCGGACCCTGCGCAAGATTGAGGAAATCGTAAGAGAAGAAATGAACGCGATCGGCGGACAAGAAATGCTTTTCCCCGCTCTTTTGCCCCGCGAGCCCTATGAAACCTCGAACCGCTGGACGGAATATGGAAACAACCTCTTCCGCCTTAAGGACCGTCGTGGGACAGACATGTTGCTCGGGCCCACCCACGAGGAAATGTTTGCCAGCGCGGTCAAGGATATGTACTCCTCCTACAAGGATTTTCCCGTCACGCTGTACCAAATTCAGACCAAGTACCGCGACGAGGAGCGCCCTCGCGCCGGTGTGCTGCGTGGCCGTGAGTTCATCATGAAGGATTCCTACTCCTTCGACATGACTGATGCCGGCCTCGATGAGGCCTATGCGCGCCACCGTCGCGCCTATCAAAACATTTTTAACCGCCTCGAGATCGACTACGCCATCTGCAAGGCCACCTCCGGTGCAATGGGCGGCTCCGCCTCCGAGGAATTTCTTGCCGTCTCCGAGGTCGGCGAGGACACTTTCGTTCGCGCAACGAACAGCGATTATGCAGCCAACGTCGAGGCCGTTATCACCCCAGCCCCGGCTGAGGTACCCATCGAGGGGCAGCCCGCCGCAGTGGAGTATCAAACGCCGGATGCTCCCACCATCGATTCGCTGGTGGATTGGGCACATGCGGAAAACATCGAGGTCGCTGGCCATGCTGTCACCGGTGCGGACACGCTCAAGTGCATGGTTGTCAAGATCCGTGACGCCCGCCCGGATGCCGAGTGGGAGCTGGCAGGCGTGCTATTACCGGGGGATAGGGCTTTGGATGAAAAGCGCCTCGAGGCCGCGCTTGAGCCTGCGGAGTTCGAGCTGGCTAGTGAGGAAGACTTTGCCAAGAATCGCTTCCTGGCCAAGGGATATGTGGGACCTCGTTCCCTCAACGCCAATGGCGTCACGGTCTATGCCGATCCGCGGGTAGTCAAGGGGTCCTCCTGGATCACCGGTGCGGACGCTCCCAATCGCCACGTCGTTGGCCTTGTGGCTGGACGTGATTTCGAGGTGGACCACTACATTGAGGCCGCTGAGGTCAAGGAAGGCGACCCCGCTCCGGACGGCGAGGGCACCTTGACCCTAGAGCGCGGCATTGAGCTGGGCCACATTTTCCAGCTAGGCCGCAAGTACACCGAGGCTTTCGACGTGCAAATCCTCGATGAGAATGGTAAGCGGGCAACGCCCACCATGGGTTCCTATGGCATAGGCATTACCCGCATGCTTGCTGTGCTGGCCGAGCAGCGCCACGACGACAAGGGTCTGCGCTGGCCGGTGGAAATCGCGCCCTACCAGGTCCACGTTGCGGTGGCCAACAAGGACGCCGCAGCACTCGAGGCCGGCGCCAAGCTCGTTGAGGAGCTCGACGCAGCAGGCCTAGAGGTGCTTTTCGACGATCGTGCGAAGGTTTCGCCGGGCGTTAAGTTCAAGGATGCCGAGTTGTTGGGCATGCCTTTCGTAGCCATCTTGGGACGCGCTTTTGCCGATGGCATCATCGAGCTGCGCATCCGCGGCGGGGAGACTCTCGAGGTCCCCGCCAGTGAGATCGTCTCCCGGCTCCTCGAGTTGGTGCGCGGCTAGCCCGCCACCGGGCCGCCGCAGTTGGGCCAGGCTCCCGCCCCTTGGACGGCGAGGACTTGCTCGGCTACCGCAATTTGCTGCTCCGGCGTGGCTTGGTCAGCGGTGGGGGCATAAGCCTGTCCGCCGTATCCGTTCCACGTCTGGGCGTCGAATTGCAGGCCGCCGTAGTAGCCATTGCCCGTGTTGATGCTCCAATCCCCGCCGGATTCGCAGGCGGCGACCTGTTCCCAGGCACCTGCAGGCGCGGCACCCGCGCTGGGGGCGGCAAGTACGGCGGTGCTCATGGCTGCGGCTGCGGACAAGGAAAAGAGTGCTGCGCGGGAAGTCATTGCGATAATCTCCTTCTAGCTTGGGTTGCTTTGTTCGCTGACATACGGACGGACTCTCCGTCGTCGAATGCGGACGGACTCTCCGTCACGAGTGCTCAACCTAAGGCCGGCCACGGGGAGAATACAATGCACGCGGCCTAAAAGGTCTCTGACTTTAAGCTGGCCGGCTTTCAGCTGGCGTGAAGCCGCGGGCGGGCCACCAGAACTTTTCTCCCAGCAGTTCAACGAGTGCTGGAACGAGCAGGGTGCGCACGATGAGGGTGTCGAGCAAGACCCCGACAAACACGGTGATCCCCAGCTGCGCGAGCACCACCAGCGGCAAGACTCCCAGCGCGGCAAAGACCGCTGCCAGGAGCACGCCCGCGGAGGTGATGACGCCACCGGTAGCGGACAATGACGTGAGTATTCCTTTTCGAGTGCCCATGTCGCGGGCGTTTTCACGGGCGCGAGTGATGAGGAAGATGGTGTAGTCAATGCCCAGTGCTACGAGGAATACGAAGGCGTAGAGCGGAGTGGTGGAGGCCAAGGCGTCGAAGCCAAACACATAATGAGACAGCCACCAGCCCAGTCCCAGTGCCGCGAGATTAGTCAGCAAGACTGAAGCCACCATGATGAGCGGTGCGAGCAGGCTGCGCAGCATGATGATGAGCGCGCCCAGAATCAGCAGCAAGATGAGGGGAAAGATAATCTCGCGGTCACTGGCGGCAGCGGCCTCCTCATCCATGAGTTCTGCCTCGGGGCCGCCCACCAGGACATCGCTACCGGAAAATGCTGTGCGCAGTTCGTCGATGTCGGCGCCGGAGACTTGGAGTAAGGTCCATCCTTCCGGGTTACCAGGGCGTGCGGTCGCGGTGGCGCCGAGGGACGCAAGCTCGGCTTCGGTAGCGGAGGCGTCGCGTGTGGCAAGGATCGGCGGCGTCGCGGATTGTTGGGGGAAGGCCTCCTCGAGTTCGCTTGCGGCGGAGATGGATTCGGGGGTGTCGATGAACTGGTCTGCCTCGGTGATGCCGGTGTTGATTTGAAGGCATCCCAGTGAGCAGATACCTAGGGCAACGATGGAGCAGGCCACGATCTGTTTCGGGCGCTTGGCGACGACGCCTCCCACCCGGTCCCAGAATCCATGGCTGAGCTTGTGCCCGGCCTCGGGGCGGCGCGGCCAGAAGATCCAGCGTCCGAATGTGACGAGCACGCCCGGAAGGACGAAGAGCGCGAAGACCCAGGCGATGGCGATGCCCACCATGGCTGCAGCGCCTAATCCCTGAGTTACGGGAACGGAGGACCAGAGCAGGCAGGCCACGCCGAGGATGACGGTTCCGGCGGAGGCAGACACGGTTGTGAGGGTGGGAAGCCATGAGCGCGCCATGGCGCCAAACCTGTCCTCGTGGCGGGTGAGTTCTTCGCGGTAGCGGGAGATGAGCAAGAGTGCATAATTCGTGCCAGCGCCGAAGACCAACACCGATAGGATGCCGGCGGTAGACTCATTCCAGGACAGGCCGAAGGCATCGAGAACATAGGTGAAGAGGGTAGCGGCCACGCGATCAGCCACGCCGATGACGGCCAGCGGCAGGATCCACAAAACGGGGGAGCGGTAAGTGATGATAAGCAAGATGGCCACGATTGCCGCAGTGACGGAAAGCAACAAGAAGTTTGCGCCTTCAAAAACATTGGCTAAATCGGCCTGAATCGCGGCGGGACCTGTCACCTGCGAGTTAACCTCTGCGGGGAGATCTTGCGCGGCGGATTCGCGCAGATTAGCAACTGCCACCGCATTGTCCGTGGCAGTGCCGGCAGGAACCTCGACGGGAATCAAGGCCGCTGTGCCGTCGTCGCTGGGGATAAGAGGTCCGCCCAGCTCAGCTGCGCGTTGAGCCATTGATGCCAGATCGAGTTGCTGCTCGGAGCTGAAAAATACCAACGCAGCCTGCGCAGAGGAAGCATCGGAGTCCTCTTGTGCGGCCTTTTCCTGCAACTGCGCCACCGTGGTGGATTCGGCGCCTTTGGGCAGGGTAGAGGTTCCAGATTCCGGCTGGTCCACTCCGCCCAAAGTCAGTGCAGCGGCGCCGAGAATGAGGAGCAAGAGGGACAACCACCTAAAGCGGCGGATTGTTTGAGACTTCATCTAGCTGAGCATACAAGCGGCGGGGGACACGGCTAGTAAGAGCGAGACTGCGCGGCCACGGCGATGAGCCAGGAGCGCCAATCGGCGAGCGAATCCTCCGATTTAAGCTTCTCCGCCTGGGTGCTGGCGGCCGAGGCCCACTTCTGTGAGTCAGAAGCGGCAAGACTTTCCACAAAGGCTTGTGCTTCCTCGGCATTAGTGGGCAGAGTCTCGGCTGCGGGCTGGTAAGCGAGAGCAGGCTGCGGCACAGGTCCCAAGGGTGCTAGCGCGCCTTGCAGCGCGCGGATGCGTTCCTCATGATCGCGGAGACGGCTGTCTATGGTGTTTAGCAAGCCCGAGTCGGCGTAGGAACGAGCGAAATCAAGGGCGAACAATTGCATGTACTCCCAGTTCAGCAGATCGGTGGCGCCATCAGAAACCGCCGGGTCCATCCCCTTCTTGAAGCCGGGTAAGGCAGGCAGAGATTCTTTGGCATCCGGTTCGGCCGCTTCTGCTTCCTGTGAAGAAGATGCGGAGCTGGCTTTGGACATGGAAACCTGTTGTTCGAGTTCTATTGCCTGTTCCACGACCAGTGGACGCGACTCGACATGAACTGTGCCCAAACCTGCTATCGAAAGATCAGCCGCCGATTGAAGGATTTCTGTCGCAGGGGAATCGCCCGGAGGAACAGCACTAGGTGCGGTGGGCTTCTCCACCGCACAAGAGCGGGGAGCGACGCCGTCGATGGTTCCGCACAAACGCGAAATCTCCGAATAAAGCTCATCTGCCTGGCGCGCGCGTACGCTGGCGGCCTCGGCATCTATGCCCGCCAGTGCAAGAGAGTCCTCTTGGGCGCGATGCGCAAGCTTCTCCAGGTTCTCATCCGGGCGAGGGCCGAAGTAATCCACCGTGGAATCCACAAGCTGGCATCCGGTAAGAAGGGGCAAAGTCAAGAGGGAAACAGCGGCTAATACTCGGGGGTTCACGCAAGAGACTGTACCCGTTGCACGTACTCTAGTTCACATGGCTTTCCCTAACTCAGAGCAACTGACGCAGTTATTGTCCCCGATCCTGGGACACCGTGATCTTGACGTGGAAGACATCAAGGTCACCAGGGCAGGAAAGAAGTCGAAGGTTGTAGTGCACATCGATGGCGATACTCCGCCCGATTCCGACGTTATTGAAAAGGTCTCCCAAGAGATTTCTGCTTTCTTCGACGCGCAGGAAGAGGAGGGGCTCCTGGACTTCGGTGCAGGCTATACCCTGGAGGTGTCGACTCCGGGAGTTGGCCTTCCCCTCCAAGCCGCCCGGCATTGGCGTCGTAATCGTGGGCGCAAGGTTGCTCTCAACATGGCGGGTAAAAGGCAGCTCGTACGCATCGGCGCTCTGGATCCAGCCGAGAAGCGCGTTGCTCTGATTAGCAGCGAGGGCAAGAACGCGGTTTTCTCCATCGAGCGATTGGAAAACATAGACCATGCGGTGGTAGAAATTGAGTTTGCGCTTCCCCCCGAGTGGGAGAAGGAAGCCGCACAAGCAACGTTTGAATTCGCCGAGGAGAACTCGGTAACCCGAGAGGATTAACAAGTGAATATTGATCTTGAAGCACTGCGTACCATTCAGGCTGAGCGCGGTGTGCGCGTCAAGCAGCTGCTCGAGGCCATCGCCGGAGCTCTTTTGTACTCCTACCTTGATTACCGCGCTGAAAGCATGGATGGTAAAGCTGAGAACTCCAAATCCCGCGTGGACATTGATGCAGGTACGGGTGAGGTCACTGTCATTGTCTCCGAGCTGGATCCCGAGTCGGGTGAGGTTGTCACTGAGTACGATGACACCCCAGATAACTTCGGGCGCGTAGGAGCCCAGGCCGTCCGCGATGCCATCTTGCGCAAGCTGCGCGAGGCCGAGGCCGAGCGCGCCTATGACTCTTACTCGGAGCTGACTGGAAAAGTAGTATCCGGCGTAGTCCAGCGTGATGTCTACGCTAATGAAAAGGGCATTGTCGTAGTGCAGCTGGGCACGGAGCTCGACTCCCAAGATGCAGTGCTTCTGCCGGCCGAGCAGATCCCTGGCGAAAAGCTCAAGCACGGCGACCGCGTCAAGGCTTACGTGGTTGGTGTCAACCGCAACGGAGCCAAGCTGCAGATAAGCCTGTCGCGAACCCACCCGGAGTTTGTTCGCGGGCTTTTCGAGTTGGAAATTCCTGAGGTCGAGGAAGGCTCGGTTGAGCTCATTTCTATTGCTAGGGAAGCGGGTCACCGTTCCAAGGTTTCCGTCGTCGGGCACGCCAAGGGGCTGAATGCCAAGGGTGCCTGCATCGGCCCCCGTGGTCAGCGTGTGCACAACATCATGCGTGAGCTAGGCGGCGAGAAGATTGACATCATTGACTTCGCCGAGGATCCGGCCGCATATGTTGGTAATGCTCTCGCGCCTTCTAAGGTCGTCAAGGTAGAGATCGTTGATCCTGAGGCGCAGGTAGCACGCGTGACGGTGCCGGACTACCAGCTTTCTCTGGCCATTGGCAAGGAAGGCCAGAACGCCCGCCTGGCGGCGCGACTGACGGGTTGGAAGATCGACATTCATTCCGACGCTGATCAGGTCGAGTCCCAAGAATAATTGGGGGTACCTGCGGGCTGGCGGCGCGCGCGAAGCGAGCAGATTAATCATTCGCGCAAGTTTCGCGTAGACTAACATACGGCCCAATTGCAGAATACGGTTGACGTGGCAGGCGCGGTAGTTGTTCTACCGCACCAGCTTGAAGGAGTTGAATGTCTCAAGGACAACGGCTTCGGACGTGTATCGCCACGCGTCGCCGGTATCCAGATTCGGAGCTATTGCGGGTTGTTGCGGATAGCGCAGACCCACAAGGGCGCCGAATACTGGCGGATCCGCTTCGCCGGCTGCCCGGCAGGGGAGCTTGGTTTAAACCGGATCTTTCTGCCTTAGAGCTGGCGGAGCGCAAGAATGCCTTCGGGCGTGCACTCCGAATGTCTACCCACGTGGACACAGGCCACGTACGTGAGTATCTGGAGGAACAATCCAGATAGATGCAGTCGGCGGGCAAATTGCCCGTCCGATCCATAGTTAAAAGGAAGACCGAACACTGATGAGCGCACAACGATGAAGCATCAGCGATGAAAGTCATACGCAAATAACTAGAGGTCAGGCCACTTCCCGCGGTCTTGGTCTCTAGGAAACAACCAGAGGAGACAAGTGCCCGGAAAGTTACGTGTTCACGAGCTAGCAAAACAGCTCGGAGTAACCAGCAAGGAACTCCTCGCCGCGCTCAAGGAGCAAGGCGAGTTCGTCAAGACCGCATCCTCGACCATCGAACCCCCGGTGGTCAAGAAGATGCGTGCACACTATGAAGCACAAGGTGGGTCCAAGCCCGCCGACAAGGGCGCCAAGGCTGCCAAGCCAGGCGCTCATAAGCCTGCTGCCCCCAAGCCGGGTGCAGCTAAGTCTGCTGCTCCTAAGCCGGGCCATAAGGCGCCAGCGAAGCCGGCAGCAGAAAAGGCTGCGACTGCAAAGTCCGCCGACGCAAAGCCTGAGGCATCCAAGGTAGAGGCCTCCAAGTCCGAAGCTGCTAAGCCTGCTGCACTGCGTGGTGGAGCCAAGCCTGCCGCAGCTGCGAAACCGGGGGCACCGAAGCCGCACGGCGCCAAGGCGGCAAAGCCCGGCGCACCGAAGCCTGCGCATAAGTCTCGCCACGATGAGAAGCTGGAGAAGTCCGGCGATCGTCCAAGCCCCAGCAGTGTCACCCCTCGTTCGATGCCGAAGCCTGGTGGCACTCGGCGTGTAGCGAATAACCCGTTCTCTACCGGCGGCGGCTCGAGTCGTCCGGGGCCTCGTCCTGGCGGCACCAAGGGCCAGCGCGGTACGAAGCCGGGCGAAGGCAACCGTGGTGCTAACAAGGGCCACGGAGGGCATTCCGATGGCGGACACCGCACGGAGCGTCCAGCAGGAGGCCGTCGACCATCGCCCGCGATGATGCCTTCCCATCCCACCCCAGGCGCTATGCCGGCTAAGGCAGCTGGCGCCGGTGGAGGCCGCGGTCGTGGCCGCGGTGGCCAAGGTGGAACCGGCCAGGGCGCACGTCCAGGCGGTGCACCAGGCGGATTCCGTGCCGGTGGCGGCGGAGGCGGTCGTGGCGGACGGCGCGGCGGCACTGCTGGTGCATTCGGGCGTCCAGGTGGCGCACCGCGCAGGGGCAAGAAGTCCAAGCGTCAAAAGCGTAATGAGTACGAGGCAATGCAGGCACCGAACGTCGTAGGTGGCGTTCGTTTGCCCGATGGCAAGGGCGCCAGCGTGCGTCTGCGTCGCGGCGCTTCGCTCTCCGACTTCGCTGAGAAGATCGGTGCGGATCCCGCAGCATTGGTGCAGGCTCTGTTTAACCTGGGTGAGATGGTCACCGCTACCGCCTCCGTGTCCGAGGAAACTTTGCAGTTGCTTGGTGCCGAGATCAACTACCAGGTTGAAGTCGTCTCCCCCGAGGACGAGGACCGCGAGCTGCTCGAGTCCTTCGATCTGCAGTTCGGTGAGGACGAGGGCGGCGACGAGGAGCTTGAAAAGCGTCCTCCTGTCGTTACCGTCATGGGCCACGTTGACCACGGTAAAACCCGCTTGCTCGACTCCATCCGTAAGACCAACGAGCGCGCGGGTGAGGCCGGAGGCATCACCCAGGGCATCGGTGCTTACCAGACCACCGTCGATCTCGAGGATGGCCCGCGGACGATTACCTTCCTGGATACCCCTGGTCACGAGGCCTTTACCGCCATGCGTGCCCGCGGTGCTAAGTCCACGGACTTGGCTATCTTGGTTGTCGCAGCCGATGACGGCGTCATGCCACAGACCGTTGAGGCAATCAACCACGCCAAGGCGGCCGGTATTCCTGTCGTCGTCGCGGTCAACAAGATCGATAAGCCGGAGGCTCAGCCGGAGAAGATCCGTGGCCAGCTCACGGAGTACGGGCTCATTCCGGAGGAGTACGGCGGCGACACCATGTTCGTCGACATTTCTGCCAAGGCCGGTACGCACATCGATGATCTGCTCGAGGCAGTTATCCTTACGGCTGATGCCGCTCTGGAGCTGACTGCTAACCCAGACATGGATGCCCAGGGCGTGGCGATCGAGGCCCACCTCGACCGCGGACGCGGCCCTGTCGCAACCGTCATCGTCCAGCGCGGTACCTTGCGCGTCGGCGACTCCATCGTCGTCGGCGATGCACACGGCCGTGTGCGCCGCATGCTTGACGAGTTCGGGCATGACGTCGAAGAAGCTGGTCCTTCCCGTCCAGTGCAGGTCCAGGGCCTTAACGGTGTCCCCGGCGCTGGCGACAACCTCTTGGTTGTGGAGGATGACCGCGTGGCGCGTCAGATTGCCGCGCAGCGTGATGCCCGTAAGCGTTCCGCCATGCAGGCCAAGACGCGCAAGCGCGTCTCCCTCGAGGATCTGGATGCGGTGTTGAAGGAGACTTCGACGCTCAACCTTATCCTCAAGGGCGACAACGCTGGCTCCGTCGAGGCTCTCGAGGACGCGTTGTTGGACATCAAGATCGACGACGAGGTGCAGCTCAACATCATCGACCGTGGTGTGGGTGCCGTTACCCAGACCAACGTTTCGCTGGCCGCTGCTTCCGACGCCGTTATTATCGCGTTCAACGTCCGTGCAGAGGGCAAAGCTACGGAGGAAGCGCACAATGAGGGCGTAGATATTCGTTACTACACCGTCATCTACCGAGCCATCGAAGAAGTCGAGCAGGCTCTCAAGGGCATGCTCAAGCCAATCTACGAGGAGCGCGAGACCGGCGAGGCCGAGATCCGTGCCCTGTTCAAGTCCTCTTCCATTGGAACCATCGCAGGCTGCATGGTCACCGATGGAAAGATCAAGCGCAACGGCAAGGTCCGTATCGTGCGCGATGGCAATGTCATTGTCAACGACGCGAAGATCGAGTCCCTGCGCCACGAGAAGGACGACGTCAACGAGATGTCTGCCGGCTACGAGTGCGGCATGGTCTTGTCCTACCCGGATATCCAGGTGGGCGACCGCGTCCAGGCCTACGAAGAGGTCGAGGTTCCCCGCGACTAGAGTCCTCTAGTTTCGGCGGATACAAAGGGTCGGGCCCTTTTCCACACTCAGGTGCGGGGAAGGGGCCGACCCTTTTTTGACGTCCGATGTCACATAGATGACACTAAGGTGACAGATAAAGGTGGCACTATTTAGGTGCGAGCACGAAGTCTGCACTAGGATTGGCGGAGAAAATTAGCGTACGCTTTCCCGATAATCTGCCCAGCTCGATTGCCGGGTGAAAGTGAGACTGCTCGGAAAGACCACGCGACGTATGGAGTCGCAGAGGAAGGTGGACACCATGGCAGACCACGCACGTGCTGCACGAATGTCGAAGAGAATCCAGGAAATAGTTGCCGTAGCCATTGAGCGCGAGGTCAAGGACCGGCGCCTGGAGTTAGTAACCATCACGGATACCCGAGTAACGGGTGACCTCCATGATGCGACGGTGTATTACACGGTCCGCGGCAAGGAGATTGGCCAGGAGCCAGACTATGCCCAAGCCGCAGAGGCGCTACATCGTGCCCGTGGTCAGCTGCGCAAGATCGTAGGAGACCAGCTCTCGGTTCGTTTTACTCCCACGCTGAGCTTTGAGCTTGACACTGTGCCGGAGTCATCCGCGCACATGGAGCAGCTCTTGGCACGCGCCCGCGCGCGCGACGAGGAATTGGCCAAGCTGAAGGAAAATGCCCAGCCTGCGGGGGAGGCAGATCCTTATAAGGACTCCACGAAGGAAGAAAGCTAGGTGTCGCGCACCGACTATGCCGGCGCGGTCAACGCGCTGGTGGATGCCGGCAGCATCTGCGTGGTCACGCACGTGCGCCCCGATGCCGATGCCATTGGTTCGGCAACGGCGCTCATGTTGGGCTTGCGCCAGCGTGGGAAGGAAGTGCGTGCGCTCATCGGTCAGGACCGCGAGATTTCCGGCAACCTTTTGAGCATTCCCAAGTCCGAGGAGATCGAGCTGACGCAGGAGTTGCCGCTGGGCTTCGACCTTTATGTCACTGTAGATTGCGGCGCGCTAGATCGCACCGGCTACCTGGCACCGGGGCTGGAGCGCGCCCGCGAGGAGGGTCGGCTCTTGTGCATCGATCATCACGCCTCCAACGAGGGGTTTGGCTCAGTCAACCTCGTAGACGTAGCCTGTGAGTCCACCACAGTGGTCTTGATTGACGTGATGGACAAGATGTCGCTGCAGGTAGATCGTGCTATTGCACACTGCCTGTATGCGGGGCTGGTCACGGATACAGGCAGCTTCCGCTGGGGCCGTCCTAGCATGCACACGCTGGCCGCACGCTTGATGCGCTACGGCCTGGACACCAAGCAGATTGCTGTCGACTTGCTCGATTCCACCACTGTGGAAGATATTCAAATGCTGGGACGCGTTTTCCAAAGCCTGTCCATTGAGCAGGCCGGTGCACATAGCTTAGGTATTCTGGTGGCAAGCCTGGATGATATCGGTGGGCACACGGACTCCGCTGTAGAGTCCTTGGTCGACTTCGTCCGTGCGCTCGAAGGAACAGATATGGGTGTGGTGTTCAAGGAAATGGCGCCTCAGGTCTGGGCCGTTTCCTTGCGATCTTCCACCATCAACTGCGCAGAAATTGCCCTGCGTATGGGAGGTGGAGGGCACCTTCCTGCGGCGGGTTATACCGCGCACGGAACGGCCAGTGAGGCGGTGGCGCAACTAGTTGAGGTCATGTCTTGATAAGGCGCCGGCAGCCGGGCTCCGATGACGTGCACGCGGATAGAGGTGAGGTAGCGGCTGGCACGGTTCGTGCTTGGGACGTGTTCCGCTTGGCAGTCCCTGCCTTGGGAGTCCTCGCGGCTATGCCGCTTTATCTCCTTTTTGATACTGCTATTGTTGGCCGTCAACTGGGCTCCCAGGACTTGGCTTCCCTCGCTGCGGCAGCGACTGTACACTCCGTTGTGACCACCCAGCTGACTTTTCTTTCCTATGGCACAACTGCGCGCTCGGCCCGCCTTTATGGAGCGGGAAGGCGGCAAGAAGCCGTCGCCGAAGGAGTTCAGGCCACCTATATTGCACTCGGCGTCGGTCTGCTCTTGGCCGCGATCATCTGGATTGGCGCGGGCTTCTTCGCGCAGCTGTTAACGGGCAACCCCACTACCGCGGAGGGCGCCGCCCTATGGATGCGCATCGCGGCCTTCGCCATTCCCCTTACTCTCGTTGAGATGGCGGGAAATGGCTGGATGCGCGGAGTACAAAATACTACGAAGCCGCTGCTTTTTACGCTTGCTGGGCTCATTCCGGGTGCGGCCGCAGTTCCGCTTTTCGTGCACTGGTGGGGGTTGGCGGGATCTGCATGGGCCACGGTCTTGGGGATGGGAATCATCGCAGTGGCCTTTCTGGTGGAGCTGGCCCGCGAGCACAAGGGGAGCTGGCGTTTTCGAATGGACGTCGTCAAGCGGCAGCTTGTCTTGGGGCGCGACCTTATTTTGCGCTCGGCGAGCTTCCAAGTGGCGTTCTTGTCAGCGGCGGCAGTGGCCGCGCGCTTTGGAACCTCATCCCTAGCGGCACACCAGATTATGATGCAGCTGTGGAACTTCTTGAGCCTCGTACTCGACGCCTTGGCGATCGCGGCCCAAAGCCTCACAGGAGCCGCGCTGGGGGCTGGCTCCATCAAGAAGGCGCGCGGGGTAGGCCTGCGCGTCGTGGCCTACTCCACGGCTTTCTCTCTGCTGCTGGACATAGGCATTTTTATGGGATCAGGCGCCATTCCGCGTTTGTTTAGTACTGATACCTCGGTGCTCGATGCCATGGCTACTCCCTGGCTCATCATGGTGGCCATGATCGCCTGCGGGGGAGTGGTCTTCGCCTTGGATGGGGTTTTGCTTGGCGCCGGAGACGCCGCTTTTCTGCGCACAATAACCATCGCCTCCGTGGTGTGCGGATTCCTCCCCGGAGTCTGGCTGGCCTATTTGCTCGATGCCGGACTGGCGGGAGTGTGGTGCGGGCTCGGAGCATTCATTGCCTTCCGCATGATAGCGGTGGTCCTCCGCTTCCAGTCAATGAAATGGGCTGTGGTAGAAACTAAGCAGTAGAGAAAGGATGGCAGCCATGGCAACGCTTTGGGCAGTCTCAGATCTCCACGCTGCGGTAAAGATTAACGGCGGGAGGATCGACGAGCTAGTGCCGCCCGATCCTGCGGACTGGCTCATCGTCGCCGGAGACGTGGCCGAGCGCACGGAGTTGGTACTGCGGATTCTCCACGAGCTGCAACGGCGCTACGCCCAGGTTATCTGGGTGCCGGGCAATCACGAGCTATTCTCGCGTTCCCAAGACCGATTCCAAGGCCGCGAGAAGTATACCGAGCTGGTAGAAGGCTGCCGTGAGATAGGCGTGATAACCCCGGAAGATCCTTATCCGGTCTTCGCTGGAGTGACAATAGTGCCGCTGTTTACCCTCTACGACTACAGTTTCCGTCCCGCGGGCACCACGGTTGAGCAGGCCATTGAGAATGCCAAGGCCAAGCAGATCATCATGACCGATGAGTTCGCCATAGCGCCTTTTGTTGACATCCGTGCGTGGTGCTGGGACCGCTTGGCCTATTCGATAAAGCGCCTTTCGCGGGTTGAGGGGCCGACCATCCTTATCAACCACTGGCCCCTTGTCCAAGAACCGACGCTGCGCATGCGCTGGGCTGAGATCGCGCTGTGGTGCGGGACTCGCCATACTCGCTCCTGGCCGCGGCGCTACCACGCCCAAGCGGTGATCTATGGGCATCTCCATATGCCCTCCGTGCTTACTGTGGACGGGGTGGAGCATATTGAGGTCTCCCTGGGATATCCCCGGGAATGGCAGGCCCATGGAGACATCCAACCTTGGCCCTATCCGGTCTTGAGTACGCAGGAGGCGAATTAGATGATAGAGCCGAACTTGTTCCCAGATTCTGCGCGCTATTGCTACGTGCGAACGCAGCCGGAGTATTCGGATCTCCTCAACTTCTCGCAGCTGGATCCGCGTGAGCAATCCCTAGTTTCCCAGGCGGTTGATAGCCGCAAGGCGGAGTTCGGGGACGCGCGGTGGTGTGCCCACCAGGCGCTGCACGAGCTCGGTAGTTCCGTCGGTGAGCTGATATTGCGGGGCGAGCGCGGCATGCCCTTGTGGCCACGTGGCTTCGTGGGTTCCATGACTCATACGGATGGCTTGCGCGCGGCCGTGGTAGCACCCTCGCGTGAGATTCGCTCGATGGGATTGGATGCCGAACCTGCGGAGCCGCTGCCGGAAAACGTGCTGACCATGATCGCACGTGCCGGGGAATTAGAGCAGCTGGGCCGGCTGCGAGAGGCAGGGGTTAGCTGCTCTGACCGCTTGCTCTTTTGCGCCAAGGAAGCCACGTATAAGGCCTGGTTCCCATTGACGCATCGCTGGCTTGATTTTGACCAGGCAGAGATAGATCTGCGCGAAGACGGAACTCTCATCGCCTATATTCTTGCCCGTCCCACCCCGGTGCCGCTCATCAACGGGCGCTGGACCATCCGGGATGGCTACGTGATTGTCTCTACCGTGGTGCCGACCATTGCTGACTTCGCCCGCTAAATTGAGCCCTCTAGGCGTGGTCTGAAGAAATACCGCAGGAAGGCCAGCCGGAAGTCCCTGACTAGAGCGTTGAGGGCCGTGCTACAAAGACGGTGGCCAGGCGTTTGCCCTTCTCCTGAATCAGGGCAACGGCGCGGCCATCCGGGCTAACGGCGGCGTGAATACCTTTCAGGCCACGGGGTTCCAGCCACTTGCCCATCGCCAGGGCTGCGGCTTCTTCTGCGGTGACATCGACGACGGCGTAGCAGGAGGTAAGGGCCTCGTCGAGACTAAGCGACAGGTGCGGATTGGCCTCAAGTTCCTTTAATGTCCGGGCGTTCTCGAGGCCGAAAGGACCGACGGTGGTGCGTCGAAGTGCAGTGAGGTGCCCGCCCACTCCGAGGTTCTCACCGAGGTCGCGCGCGAGGGAGCGGATGTAGGTGCCCGAGGAACAGCGCACTGAGACGTCGAGATCGAGGAAGCCCTCCGTGCGCCGCGAATCAAGCACGTCGAAAGCACTGACGGTCACGGGGCGCGCGGGAATCTCCACTTCCTCGCCCGAGCGAACACGCTCGTGGGCGCGGCGTCCATCAATCTTGATGGCGGAGACCGCTGCGGGGCGTTGCATGATGTCACCGGTCAGGCGTGCAATTGCGGCAGCCACCGCGGCATCTGCGACCTCGTCGGCGCTGTGCCCCCAGGTCTTCTCACCCTCCGCGTCGTCCGTATGGGTGGCAAAGCCCAGCCGGATGGTGGCGTCATAAGACTTTGTCGAGGCGACAAGGTGCGCCAGGAATTTGGTACCGCGCTCGATCCCCAGCACCAAGACCCCTGTTGCCATGGGGTCGAGCGTGCCCGCGTGACCTACCTTCTTGGTGTGAAAGTAGCGGCGCACACGCCCGACGACGTCGTGCGATGTCAACCCGGCTGGCTTGTCCACGATGAGTAGTCCGGAGGAGGCGAGAGCGTCAGTCATGCCCTGCAGTCTATGTCACCCCCGCGCGTGCTCTAACATAGAGCCCGTGGATATTTGGTACGGAATCGAGGACATCCCCGCCGATCTCGGCGCGACGGCGGTGACGATAGGCGTCTTTGATGGCCTCCATCGCGGACATCAGCAGCTGATTAAGGCCACGGTCGCGCATGCGAAGGCAGAACACCTCGTGCCGGTCATGGTTACCTTCGATCCCCACCCGGTTTCAGTGTTTTTGCCTGAGCGCGCTCCGGTATCGGTCATTAGCTTTGAGCGCCGCCTGCAATTGGCGGAGCAGATGGGCATCCAGGCGGTCCTCGTGATTGATTTCACCAAGGAGCTCGTCGGCCTCGATGCCCGGCAGTACGTGGAGACCATGGTGGTCAACGCCTTGCATGCGCGCCACGTCGTAGTGGGGGAGAACTTCAGCTTCGGCGCTGATGCGGCAGGCACGGCGCAGGTTATGGCGCAGCTCGGGAAAGAGTATGGGTTTAGCGTGGATATTATCGCCCTGCTTAACGACGGCGGGGTCAACATCTGTTCGACCAACATCCGCGCCGCCTTGGTCGCAGGTGATATCCGCAGCGCCAACTGGGCGCTGGGCAGGCACTTTACCGTCACCGGGCCGGTGGTGCGTGGCGCTGGTCGAGGAGGCCGCGAACTTGGATTTCCCACCGCCAACCAGTACTTCCCCGATACCACCGCCATTCCGGCGGATGGAGTCTACGCGGGCTGGTTTATTATCGAGCCCTGCGCAGCGCCGGTCCAAGGAAACATGGAGCCGGGACGGGCCTATGCGGCGGCAATCTCGGTGGGCACCAACCCTACCTTTGGCGATGAGGAACGCTCCATCGAGTCCTTTGTCCTCGACCGTGAGGCCGATCTCTACGGACATGAGGCCACAGTGAAGTTCGTTGATCACCTCAGGGACATGGTCAAGTTCAACTCGGTCGATGAGCTGCTGGCAGCAATGGCGCGGGACGTATCGGCCGCGCGGAAGGTTCTTGCCCGTGACGCGCAGGAGCGGGGATGGGCCCTCGACGAGTACTTCTTGCGGGTCTCACCGGTTGAGTCCTCATGAAAGTCATCTTGGATCTCGATACCGGTATCGATGACGCATTGGCCCTGGCCTATGCCTTGGCCCATCCCAATCTGGAGCTCATCGGCGTTACCAGTACCTATGGCAATGTCACGGTGGAGCAGGGAGTGCGCAATACGCTTGCCCTGCTCGAGCTGCTTGGTGCACCCGAAGTCCCCGTTTTCCTAGGTTCAGAGCGGCCAGGCTTTCGGGTGCAGCCTATTTCCGCATTTATCCACGGCGCCAACGGGCTGGGGCAGGTGGAGATACCTGCACCGCGGCGCGGGCCGGCCGAGGCAACGGCGGTAGACTTTTTGGTTTCTTCCTTTGCACGCTATGGCGAGGATCTCACCGTGATCCCCACGGGGCCTTCAACGACGATTGCTGCGGCGATGAGCTCCAGCCCGGAGTTCGCGCGCCAGGCTCGAATCGTCATGATGGGCGGAGCCCTGACCGTGCCGGGCAACGTGAGTGCTTGGGCAGAGGCGAATGTCTCCCAAGATCCGGAGGCGAGCGATGCCGTATTCCGGCAGGGCGGCAATATCACGATGGTGGGCCTCGACGTCACGCTGCAGACCCTCTTGCGGGCCAATGACACCGCGCGGTGGAGGCGGACGGAGACCGCCGCTGGGCGTGCGTATGCAGAGATGGCGAACTACTACATTCGTGCCTATGCCACGACATCGCCCCACCTCGGTGGCTGCGGATTACATGATCCTCTGGCGGTCGCCGTCGCGGCGGACCCTTCTCTAGTAACTGTCTTTGATACCAACCTTAAATGCGATACCACAGGGCCTACTCGCGGCCGCACCATTGGCGATGAAACGCGCTTAGCAGACCCACTAAAAACCGCGCATGTGGCAATTGAAGTAGATGTCCCGCGCTTTGTCGCAACCTTCGTTGACACCCTCGAAGAGTACTTCCAGGCCTGAGAAGCTCTGTTTTGGAAAGCCCATCATCTTCCGGTAGAATCTCCCCTCGGCTTAGCTACTGCGGTCCACAGCAGTTGCGGCGGCGCTTTAAAGCGCGGGAATTTCATGTGGACTGAAATATAATTAGGAGATTTACTCATGGCATTGACCACTGAGCGCAAGGCAGAAATCCTCAAGGAATTTGGCCTGCACGAGACCGATACCGGATCCCCCGAGGCACAGGTTGCACTGTTGACGGATCGCATCAACACCCTGACCGAGCACCTGAAGTCCCACAAGCACGATCACCACTCCCGTCGTGGTCTGTTGCTGATGGTTGGTCGCCGTCGTGGACTGCTGAAGTACCTGGCAGCCAACAACGTTGACCGCTACCGCGACCTCATTGCTCGCTTGGGTCTGCGCCGCTAGTCCCCGCAGTATCGAGTCTTAAGCCGAGGGTATTACTCGGCGAGGTAGAACCTCACTTTCCGTATCTTCCCAGTTACGCGCGCTTTCCTTCTTAGGAGGAAGAGCCGCTTGCCGGGGAGTTGGGAGGTGAGGTTTTTCTGTTTTCCCAGCCGAGTCATCGAAACCGCAGGAAACCTGTTAGAATTGTGCAGCATTGTCATAGACAAAATCTGGCGGCACCGACGATCGCCACACATACTCAAGGAGAAATGCATTTAATGAGCGCTAAAAACGCCGTTGAGTTCAATGTAGATGAAGACTTCGGTATCACCGAAGCAATCGCCACCATTGATAATGGCGACTTTGGTACCCGCACCATTCGTTTCGAAACCGGGCAGCTTGCCCGCCAAGCGGATGGTTCCGTCACCACCTATCTCGACGATGACACGATGTTGCTGGCCACCACCACGGCCTCCAACCAGCCCCGCGAGGGCTTTGACTTCTTCCCCCTGACCGTGGACGTGGAAGAGCGTATGTACGCCGCAGGCAAGATCCCCGGCTCTTTCTTCCGCCGTGAGGGTCGTCCCTCCACCGCCGCCATTTTGGCGTGTCGCCTCATTGACCGCCCGTTGCGCCCCACATTTGTTAAGGGTCTGCGCAACGAGGTGCAGGTCATTATCACCGTGCTTTCCATGGCTCCTCAGGAGTACTACGACGTTGTCGCTATCAATGGCGCCTCTGCCGCAACCCAGCTCTCGGGGCTTCCAGTCTCCGGCGCAGTAGGAGGTGTACGTCTGGCTCTCTTGGCTGATGACAAGCACCCCAAGGGTCAGTGGGTGGCTTTCCCCAACGAAGAGCAGCACGAGCGCGCTTTGTTCGAGATGGTTGTTGCCGGACGCATGGTGAAGAAGGGTCGCAAGGAAGACGTTGCCATCATGATGGTGGAGGCCGGTGCCGGCGTCCACGTTGCTGAGCGCATCAAGGAAGGCGCTCCTGCACCGCAGGAGTCCACCGTTGCGGAGGGAATTGAGGCTGCAAAGCCTTTCATCAAGACCCTTTGTGAGGCCCAGGCTGGGCTGGCTGAGCGTGCCGCCAAGGATGTCCAGAAGTTCCCGCTCTTCCCGGCATATGGCGAGGACGTCTTCGCAGCCGTGCACAAGGCCGCTGCTAAGCAGCTCGAGAAGCTGCTGACCATTCCTGGCAAGCAGGAGCGCGACGAGGCTACCAATGAGCACATGGTGCAGGTTGAAGAGAAGCTCATCGGCCGCTTCGACGTTGCTGATGCTTCCAAGCAGATCCGTGCTGCTTATAACGCCGTCATGAAGGACATTGTCCGTCATAAGATCCTCACAGAGGGCTTCCGCATCGATGGCCGTGGCGTCACCGACATCCGTGATCTTTCCGTCGAGGTGGATCTTGTCCCGCGCGCACACGGTTCTTCGCTCTTCGAGCGTGGCGAAACCCAAATCCTGGGTATTACTACCCTGGACATGCTCAAGATGGAGCAGCAGATCGATTCGCTGACCCCAGAGCTGAGCAAGCGCTACATTCACCACTACAACTTCCCGCCGTACTCTACGGGCGAGACCGGCCGTGTCGGTTCCCCGAAGCGGCGCGAAATCGGCCACGGAGCGCTTGCTGAGCGCGCGCTCTTGCCGGTCATTCCCTCCCGTGAGGACTTCCCCTACGCCATCCGCCAGGTTTCTGAGGCACTTAGCTCTAACGGTTCTACCTCCATGGGTTCCGTCTGTGCCTCGACCCTGTCCCTCTACAACGCTGGTGTGCCGCTGAAGGCTCCCGTAGCGGGCATCGCCATGGGTCTCGTCTCCGGCGAGGTCGAGGGCAAGGAGAAATTTGTCGCGTTGACGGATATCCTCGGCGCCGAGGATGCCTTCGGTGACATGGACTTCAAAGTCGCTGGTACGTCCGAGTTCATTACCGCCCTGCAGCTCGATACCAAGCTTGACGGTATTCCTTCCCGCGTCTTGGCAGACGCACTCGAGCAGGCCCGCGATGCGCGTAACACCATCCTGGAGACCATGGCTGAGATCATCGAAGGCCCGGATGAGATGTCCTCACTCGCCCCGAAGATCACCTCGGTCAAGATTCCGATCTCCAAGATCGGTGAGCTCATCGGCCCGAAGGGCAAGACCATCAACACCATCACGGATGAAACTGGTGCTGATATCTCCATCGATGATGACGGAACCGTCTACGTCTCCGCTATCACCGGTGACGCCGCAGACCAGGCTCTGGACAAGGTCAACGCCATTGCCAATCCGCAGCTGCCCAAGGTCGGGGAGCGCTACCTAGGCACGGTTGTTAAGACCGTTCCTTTCGGCGCATTTGTGTCCCTGACCCCGTCTCGCGATGGACTCATCCACATCTCCAA
Source organism: Corynebacterium sp. UBA4397 (assembly GCF_002390965.1). Lineage (NCBI taxonomy): Bacteria > Bacillati > Actinomycetota > Actinomycetes > Mycobacteriales > Corynebacteriaceae > Corynebacterium > Corynebacterium sp. UBA4397. The sequence continues at coordinate 88,391 of NZ_DGRD01000031.1, read as the reverse complement.
GCTGGGTGGGGACGAGCGCATTGAAAAGGTCGAAGACGTCATCAACGTCGGCGACAAGGTGCAGGTCGAAATCGCAGACATCGACAACCGCGGGAAGATCTCCCTCGTCCCCGTCGAAGAGGACTAGTCTTTAAAAGGACTCACACTGCTAAGAAGCAGCCCTTCACACCAGTTTCATTTCGGTGCGAAGGGCTGCTTCTCTTTAGCGAAGGCGCATCGTGGCCAGGATGGACTATAGTGTGCTTCGTCCATCGTGGAGGCTCAATGAAGATAGCAGTGCGCAGGGCACTGTCTTGTGTCGTTGGACTCTTCGCCATCGCGGTATTCTATTTGGCCCTGACCGGGAAGTTCAGCGCCTATGTCAACCCGCGCTTCTTCTGGCTCCTCATTCTCGCGGGCCTAGTTCTCGCCACAGCGGTCATAGGCTCGTCCGCGCGTCTGCGCCTACCTAAGATTGCCTTTATTCTCCTCGTGCCTCTGGCATTGATTTGGATCGCGGAGCCTGGGCAATTGGGAGCTTCGATGGCGAGGCAACAGTCGCTGGCCCCGCTTCCGGCTGGTGGTACATTCCCGGCTTTGCGCCCGGGACTAAACCAGGTGGAATGCGGGAGCTAAATGCACGTTCACGCCTAGAGCCGGAGATCACCATCGGCGCCGAAGTGGCAGTGATGGGTTTTGCCGTTGCAGAGGGTGAGAACTGGCGCCTGGCCCGCTTTACAATGCCATGCTGTGCCGCCGATGCCGTAGCCTATTTTGCGGATCTGGACCTGTTGCATTGGTCTCCGGGAATCGGCCAAGGCCTCAAAGAAGATGAATGGTACACCGTTTATGCCACGGTCAGGATGTCTCCACCGAGCATCCCGTCCTTGCGGTGAGCAGAATTGAGAGCGCAGACGTGCCGGGAGATCCCTATGAGTATTAAGCACCAGCACTTCTCAGTGTCCGAGCGCGAATCTTTTGCCGAGATCCGAGCTCGCCTGTGGCAGATCGCGGTGTGGAGCATGGTGGTATGCCTACTTGGCTGCGGCGTGTTGCTTTCCATCGGTGCTCCTGTCCACCTTCAAGGAAGGGTGGAAGCCTGGGCTACGTTGACCGTGGCTATTGTTTTTCAAGCCGCTCCCTTTCTTGTTCTAGGCGTCACCCTTTCGGCAGGGATCGCACTCTTCGTACCGGAGACGGCGTTTCTTCGCATGTGCAGGCTCCCGCGAGCTGCCTTGATTCCAGGTCTTGCCGGGGCGGGTGCTCTAGTACCGGGATGCGAGTGCTCCACCGTGCCGGTGGTGAAGTCCTTGATCAATAGAGGTGTTCCTCCGGCTGCTGCGCTCTCTTTCATGTTGGCCAGTCCCACCATCAACCCCATAGTTTTGGTTGCCACCGCGGTCGCGTTTCCCGCTGCACCACAGATGGTGTGGGCGCGCTTGGGTGCAGGCTTATTTGCTGCATGTTTGGTTGGAGCCTTGTGGCAGTTGTTGAGTCACACGAGCCGAGGGAAATCCGCCAAGCATGGCCTGCAAGATGAGCACTCCGGGCACCAGCCCGATGATTGCCATCATCACGAGCACGAGGCAGGTGGTCGTTGGCGCGGGTTCTGTGAGCATGTGACCAGAGAGTTTGCCTCGGCGGGAGGATTTCTCGTGATAGGAGCCATGATTGCGGCTTTGCTCAAAGTGGTCATCCCCGCGAGTGTCACGCAGGCGATGGAGAACAACCTGGTGCTGGCGTGCATCTTCATGGCGGCGTCGTTTAGCATGATTTCACCAGTGGCCCTCCTAGTATTTCTCGTGGTGGGGCCCATGGTCGACCTGAAGCTCATCGCTATGCACTATGGGGCTTGGGGAGCGCGTTTCGTCGCAGTATTCGCCCCCTTGACGGTGGTGTGCGCGTTGCTGAGCGCGGTGATGGTAGGAACGGTGCTGTTGTAAAGCCACCGGCTAGATTGTTGCGACGGCCGCGGCGGGGGTTGAGACTTTAGACAACGGCGAACAAGTGGCGCGTTAGACTGGAGCGAGTGCATGGAATCGTTCTCAACGCGTTAAAGGAGTAAAAAGTCATGACCATCAAGGTAGGAGTCCTCGGCGCACACGGCCGGGTAGGCCAAGCAATAGTGGAGGGCGTGAACGCCGCCGCCGATCTGGACTTAGTCGCAGAGGTTGGCCGGGGAGAAGATCTGCAGGTTGTGGTAGATAACGAGGCCCAGGTCATCGTGGATTTCACCCAGCCGGCCGCGGTGATGGGAAACCTCGAGTTCTGTATCAAGCACGGGATTCACTGCGTGGTAGGAACCACCGGCTTCGATGAAGAGAAACTAGCGCAGGTGGAAAAGTGGACCGCAGCTCCTGGTGCCGGACACGTGCTCATTGCGCCCAATTTTGCCATCTCTGCGGTGCTGACCATGGTATTTGCGCGCCAGGCCGCCAAGTTCTTCGAAACCGCCGAGGTAGTTGAGTTTCACCACCCGGCTAAACTTGATGCGCCGTCGGGGACCGCAATTCACACCGCACAAGGAATTGCCGCGGCCCGTAAAGCCGCTGGTTTGGGCGCCATGCCCGATGCCACAGAGCAATCCTTGCCGGGGGCTAGGGGAGCAGACGTCGACGGAATTCCGGTCCACGCGGTCAGAACGCGCGGAATGGTGGCGCATGAGGAGGTTATCTTCGGCGCTCAAGGCCAGTCCCTGACCATCCGCCAAGACTCTTATGACCGTTCCTCCTTTACCCCCGGAGTCTTAGAGGGCGTGCGCAAGATTTCCCAACACCCCGGCCTCGTGGTTGGTCTCGAGAACTACCTGGACCTCTAAGCGCATGGCACAAGCTACGACACTGGCGGTACAACTCATTGCCGCCACAGAGTTCCGTCCCCCTCACGGTGTTGACTGGACCGCGGATGAAACGGCCTCCGATGCCGAGGCTCTGGTCGAGTTCGCTGGGAGGGCCTGCTACGAGTCCTTCAACAAACCCAACCCGCGGACCGCGAGTAACAAGGCATACCTGCGCCATATCTTAGAGGTGGGCCACGACGCGCTGCTGGAGCATTCTACGGCCACGGTTTATATCACGGGGCTGTCGCGCTCAGCCAGCCACGAGCTGGTTCGGCATCGGCATTTTTCCTTCTCGCAGCTATCTCAGCGCTATGTGCACCCAGATGAGACGCGGGTAGTCGTGCCGGAACTCATCGCGCGTGATGAGGAGCTGACGCGGCTTTTCATGCAGGCCATCGACGAATCCCGCTTCGCTTATGATGAGATCCTTTCCTCACTGGAAGGCCGGCTGGAGGAGGCCAACGCGCTGCTGCGCAAGAAGCAGGCTCGGCAGGCCGCGCGCGCGGTGCTCCCCAATGCGACAGAGACCCGCATTGTGGTCACCGGTAACTACCGCGCGTGGCGCCATTTCATCGGTGCTCGCGCCACGGAACAGGCGGACGAAGAGATGCGGGGGCTTGCCATTGCCTGCCTCAAGTTGCTCCAGGAACAATCGCCGGTGCTTTTCGACGACTTCCACATCACCGCCCTGCCCGACGGTTCCGAAATGGCATCGAGTCCCTACGCATAAGCCTGCAGTTGCACTGTGAGGGATGGAGTGGACGCGATAATTGCGCCAACACTAACCTCGATGCGGATTAAAATCTGTGAAGCTGGTAATCTTAACCGCTATGAGCACAGGTATGACAGCGAAGACGGGCGTCGAGACCTTCGGCCACGTCGGCGTAGCCATGGTCACTCCGTTTGACCGTGATGGCGCGCTCGACGTGGAAGCAGGGCGCCGCCTAGCAGCTCATCTCGTCGACAACGGCATCGATTCTCTCATCCTTGCCGGAACTACCGGGGAATCCCCGACCACGACCGTCGAAGAGAAGCTGGCTTTGCTCAAGGCTGTTAAGGAAGAAGTAGGAGATCGCGCCAAGCTCTGCGCCGGCGCGGGAACCAATAACACTGCGACTTCTATCGCCCTCGCGCAGGCCTCCGTGGCCGCCGGCGCCGATAGCTTGTTGCTGGTCAGCCCCTACTACTCCAAGCCATCTCAGGCGGGCGTGTACGCCCACTTCACAGCAATCGCGCAGTCGGTAGACGCACCCATTTGCCTCTATGACATCCCTGGCCGCTCGGGCATCGCCATCGCTTCGGATACAATCCGCAAGCTGGCTGAAGTGCCTAATATCCAGGCAGTAAAGGACGCCAAAGGCGATCTTGGTGCTGCCGCACAACTTATCCGGGAGACGGGACTTGCATGGTTCTCCGGAGACGATCCCTTAAACCTCCCTTGGCTCAGCCTTGGGGCTTCGGGCTTTATCTCCGTTGTTGGCCACGCAGCACCCCGCGCCCTCGTAGATCTCTACGATGCATTCGAGCAAGGTGATCTTGCCCGCGCTCGAGAGATCAACGCCAATACTTTGACCCCGCTTATCCATGCCCAGGCACGGTTGGGCGGAGCAACACTCGCAAAGGCTGCCCTGCGTCTGCAGGGCATCGAAGTAGGAGATCCGCGTCTGCCGGTCGTCGCACCAGATGCCACGCAGATCGAGGAACTCCGCATAGATATGAAAAAGGCTGGAGTCCTTCAAGAATGACTGAACCCCGTAACCGTTCCCGTAAGGTGACCCGCAAGGCTGGTCCGCCCACGGAAACTGAGACCGCCTCCAATGAGGCGGCTTCGCCGGTTTTCCAGGCTCCCGTTTCGGCGGAGCCGCAGAACCAGCAAGAATCTTCCTCTCATGAGGGCGCCGAGAGCAAACGCCGTTCCTCCGAGTCCTCCCAGGATGGGGAGCACGGTGGAAACCGCAAGAGCCGTTCGCGCGGTGGCCGTGGACGCGGTCGCGGCGGCAACGCTAACTCGCATAATTTCCAGCAGGGTGGCGGAAACAGCAACCGCAACAACAATCGTGGTAACAACAACGGAAATAACCGTGGGCGCCGCAACGTGCCGAAGTCGATGCAGGGCGCGGATCTGACTAAGCGTTTGCCCGAGCCTCCTAAGCAGCCGAATGACGCACTGCGCATCTATGCCCTAGGCGGCATTTCGGAGATCGGCCGCAACATGACGGTCTTCGAATACGGCGATGATCTGCTCATCATCGACTGTGGTGTCCTCTTCCCGTCTTCCGGTGAGCCGGGCGTGGACCTCATCCTGCCTGACTTCGGCCCCATCGAAAAGAAGCTGGACAAGATTAAGGCCCTCGTTGTCACCCACGCGCACGAGGATCACATTGGCGCCATTCCGTGGCTGCTCAAGCTGCGCCCGGACATCCCCGTTGTGGCCTCGCGCTTTACCATCGCACTTATCGCTGCCAAGTGTAAAGAGCACCGCCAGAAGCCGAAGTTCGTCGAGGTCAATGAGAAGTCCGATGTGACTTATGGCCCCTTCCGTGTTCGTTTCTGGGCTGTTAACCACTCCATTCCGGATGCTTTGGGCATCATGCTGGGCACCCCTGCCGGCAACATCATCCACACGGGCGATATCAAGCTGGATCAGACCCCGCTGGATCACCGTCCTACGGATCTTCCCGCGCTGTCTCGCTATGGCGATGAGGGCGTGGATCTCATGCTTTGTGATTCGACCAACGCCAATATCCCCGGCGTCTCGGCTTCGGAGGCTGATATTCCCGCCACCTTCAAGCGCTTGGTGGCTGGCGCGAAGCAGCGAGTTATTATCGCGTCCTTTGCTTCTAACGTCTACCGCGTCCAGGCTGCGGTTGATGCAGCTGTGGCCAACGGCCGCAAGGTTGCTTTCAATGGTCGCTCGATGATGCGCAACATGGAGATCGCCGAGAAGATGGGCTTTTTGAAGGTTCCGCGCGGAACCATCATCCCCATCGAAGAAGCTTCCAAGATGGCTCCGCATAAGACGGTCCTTATTACCACCGGTACCCAGGGCGAGCCTATGGCTGCTCTTTCCCGCATGGCACGCCGCGAACACCGGCAGATTACCGTGCGCGATGGTGACCTCATCGTATTCTCCTCCTCGCTCATTCCGGGCAATGAAGAGGCAATCTACGGCGTGATGAACATGCTTTCCCAGATCGGTGCTGAGGTCATCACCAACAAGGAAGCACGCGTTCACTCTTCTGGTCACGGTTATGGTGGAGAACTGTTGTTCCTCTACAACGCCGCTCGTCCGAAGAACGCCATGCCTGTGCACGGCGAGTGGCGCCACCTGCGTGCCAACAAGGAGCTCGCTATTTCCACCGGTGTTCGCCGGGATCGCGTTGTGCTGGCGCAGAACGGCGTTGTCGTTGATTTGCGCAACGGCAGGGCAGAGGTCGTCGGTCAGATCCCGGTGGGCAACCTCTATGTCGATGGTGTGTCCATGGGTGACGTTGACGCCGATACGCTGGCTGACCGCACCAACCTCGGTGCAGGTGGCGTAGTCTCCATCACCTGTGTCATCGACAACCGTACGATGCGCCTCATGGAGCACCCGGCCATCTCCACCACTGGCTTTGCTGATGATGATCGCGGAGTTGTCCCAGAGGTCGCGGAGATCGTCGAGCACACCATGAACGATCTCGCCGCCGAAGGTGAAAACGACACCTACCGCATGGTCCAGAAGCTGCGCCGTAAGGTATCCAAGCTCATGGATTCGAAGTACAAGCGCGAGCCGGTCATCCTTCCGACCATCGTGCCTACCGCTTCCGGCAACATCGTTACAGATGATGATGATGTGGAAGCTTCGCGCGAGTCCCTGTAACTAGGATTCGCTCGTGGCCCACACGGCCTAGGCATTGTGTCCCCCAGCATCTAGCTATGCTGGGGACATGTCGTTTTCTTCTGCGGAGCGCGCCCGCCTCGTCGCGCTATTTCATCAGCTTGGACCGGACGCTCCGACTCTGTGTGAGGGGTGGACCACCCGTGACCTTGCAGCCCATCTGTTGGTGCGTGAGAATCAACCCACCGCAGCACTTGGAATGTTTATTCCCGCCTTGCATGCTCACCTGGAGCGCGCCATGGACAAACAGCGCCAGCGGGACTACGACGCGCTTGTTGATGACTGGGGAGCAGGCCCAGGAAAGTTCAGTCCTGCCCGGCTTTTTGATTCCCAGATGAACACTGCGGAACACTTCGTGCATCTTGAGGACGTGCGCCGCGCCAATGGCATGGAATCCGAGAGGGAGTTCTCCCGTGCGGCACAGGACAAGCTCTATGGGTCTCTGCGGCTTTTTGCCCCGCGCATGCTGGCAAAGTCTACCCAGCCTGTAGTTCTCTATCCCACAGGTTTCCCGCGTGCAGTCGCCGCCAATCACCACCGCGTTTCAGAGCATGGGGAGGCCGTGGTGCGCGTATTCGGCACGGCCCCGGAGCTGCTGTTGTGGGCCTATGGGCGTATCCCGGTGCACATTAAAGTGGAGGGAGACGCCACAGCGATTAAAATATCAAGTCTTTAGGGTTGACGTTGCTGTGGGGTCTTTAGCCGACATGTCCCTAAGTTTTTCACAAGTGGCCCGTGTGGCGCGTGTGACTAGAGGTACTTAAGCGGTTAAAGTAGTACTCATGTCTGTCAAAAATGCCCCGTCGCGCGGTTCCCGGCAAGGTAAGTCGCGCACGACTCGCGCCAAGGCCTCATCGGGCCGCAAGGCCAACCGCTCGCGTCCCTCGGGGCGCAGCACTTCAGGGACCCGTGCCAACGAGACCCTGGTCTTTAGCTCTCCGCATCGCGCCGCAGAAACCTCGGGCGAGCGCACCGGCAGTGCTTTCCACGCCGTCGGCAAGGGCATCGGTGCGATTTTTGGTGCCACCTCGCGCGGTATCGGCGGTATGGCACGCGGCTTGGGGCAGGGGATAGCCAGCCTCAAACCCAGTGGTGACAGCGAAGGCAGCGAGGGTTTAGAGGAAGATAATCTTTATGACCTCGAAGAAGACGTGAACAATGTAAGGGAGTCGGAAGAAATTTCTCAACGCGGAGTGTCAAACAAGCGAAGCAAGGTCACCAAGGCCCGGGACCGCGGCGGCGAGACTGAAACCGAAACTGAGGTTATGTCTGCAGCCCAGGGGGAGGGGGCTGGAGCGAAGCGGAGTACTGGTCCAGCGCGCAGCATCAAGCTGGGCAAACCTGACACCGTGGCGCTTGTGCTCATCGGCCTAGCGATCGTTTTGGCGTGCGCGGTGTGGTTCAACGTCGCCGGTGCGGTAGGCGTATTTATCACTCTGGCCACCAAGTATCTGATCGGCGCTGCGGCTTGGGTGCTGCCGGTTGCATTGGTTGCCTTGGCCACCTGGCTGATGTGGAGCGGTGGAGGCAAAGGCACCACCTTGCATGTTCCCCCGCGCGTTGTCGTGGGCACAGTCATCATCGTGGTCGCCATGCTTGGTCTTATCCATATCTTCGCGGGGCAACCGGCATTGGTATGGAATCCGCGCGGGGCTCTCTCAGCGGGTGAGGCAGGCGGCGCGATTGGTTTTGCCATAGGAACGCTCTTGGCCACAGCATTTAGCCCTTATGTGGCGGTGCCTTTGCTCATTCTGGTCATTGTTTATGGAGCCCTGCAGGTCACCGGCAACACGGTTCGCGAGGCCTATGATGTGGCCAAGTCCGAGCTTTCCCGTCTGTTTTCACAGCTTGGCAATGGGCGCGGTGGCTCCGAAGACGCGGAAGACGGTTTGGCTGCGCAAGACGATGATCTTTATGGCTTTGTCTCTGATGATATTGATGACATCGCGCATGGCCGCGAGCGTGAGCCACGCCGAGCAAGGGCGCAGGCCACTCCGCGCGCTAATCGGCGTCCCACTGCTTTTGAGGAATCGTCGAGTGAGCGTGGGGCTCCTAGCCGTGCTCAGAAGGCCTCCGCTCTCGCAGCTGCGGAAGAAACTGCTTATGGCTTCGACCCGGTCGCAGAAGATGCAGTAGTGAAGTCCTCGCCGGATCCCAGCGCTCAAGCCCCTGGTTACGCCCATCCCATGGCAGCGGATACGGACGAGATCCCTGTTGTTGACGCACCACCGGTTAGCAGTGGGCGTTGCGCTGTCCCCGAAGCTTCCGAGCACACTGAGGTCATAGACACCCGCCGTGCGGGTGCGTCTAGCGCCATCGGCGATGTGGCTGCGGCTGGTGCTGCCGGCGTCGCCGGGGCTGTCGCGGGCGGATCGGCAGCAGCAGTGGCGGCACAGCAGAGCGCGCCTATCAAGGCCGCCAGCGATGCTGTTTCGGCTGCGCATCAACAGGCTCGTGAGCTCTTCCGGGCTCGTTCCGGGAAAGATGCAGCCACGGGCGCCACCGTTGCGGAAGACGCGGCACCGGCTCCGAGCGCGCCCAGTGTGCCGGCGTTGATCGATAGCGATCGCAGTTCCTATGCCGTCCCCACCACCGATCTTCTCACCGCGGGAAAGCCTGCTAAGGCCCGCACAGAGGCTAATGACCGCATCATTGAGGCTATTACCGAGGTATTCGAGGAGTTTAAGGTCGATGCCCACGTCACCGGCTTTAGTCGCGGCCCGACAGTCACCCGCTATGAGATAGAGCTGGGGCCAGGCGTAAAGGTCTCCAAGATTACTAACCTGCAGTCGAACCTTGCCTATGCGGTGGCCACTGAGAATGTCCGCCTGCTCACGCCGATTCCGGGCAAGTCCGCAGTGGGAATTGAGGTGCCCAATGCCGACCGTGAAATGGTGCGCCTGCGTGAGGTTCTGGAAGCCCCAGCCACGAGAGCTGACCATGACCCGATGCTCATTGGCCTGGGCAAAGACATCGAGGGAGAGTTCATTTCTGCCTCCGTGCAGAAGATGCCCCACCTGCTCGTTGCGGGTGCCACCGGTTCCGGTAAGTCCGCTTTTGTGAACTCCATGCTGGTCTCGCTGCTCACCCGCGCCACCCCGGAGGACGTGCGGCTTATCCTGGTTGATCCCAAGATGGTCGAGCTGACTCCCTATGAGGGAATCCCACACCTGATAACGCCGATCATCACCCAGCCGAAGAAGGCCGCAGCGGCTTTGCAGTGGTTGGTAGAGGAGATGGAGCAGCGCTACATGGATATGAAGTCTGCGCGCGTTCGCCACATCAAGGACTACAACCGTAAGGTCTCCTCCGGGGAGATCACCGCGCCGGCCGGTTCCGAGCGTGTCATGCGGCCCTATCCGTTCATCGTGTGCGTCGTCGACGAGCTTGCGGATCTCATGATGACCGCCCCGAAAGAGATCGAGGAGTCCATCGTCCGCATCACGCAGAAGGCGCGTGCGGCAGGCATCCACCTTGTTCTTGCCACGCAGCGCCCGTCAGTCGACGTCGTCACAGGCCTCATCAAGACCAATGTTCCCTCGCGGCTCGCCTTTGCGACGTCCTCCTTGACAGACTCCCGCGTCATCCTCGACCAGGGCGGTGCCGAGAAACTCATCGGCATGGGAGATGGCCTGTTCATTCCGCAGGGTGGACGCCCCGTACGCATGCAGGGTGCCTTCGTCTCCGATGACGAGGTACAGGCCGTGGTCGACGCCGCGAAGGAGCAGGGCGAGCCCAACTACGCTGAGGGCGTTACCGAGGAAAAGAAGTCCGAGGCCAAGCGAGAGATCGACGATGACATTGGAAAGGACCTCGACGATCTGCTCGAGGCCGTCGAGCTTGTCGTCACCTCGCAGTTGGGCTCGACCTCAATGCTGCAGCGTAAGCTGCGTATTGGTTTCGCCAAGGCTGGGCGCTTGATGGATCTTATGGAGTCCCGCGGCGTCGTGGGCCCCTCGGAGGGCTCGAAGGCTCGCGAGGTCCTAGTGAAGCCGGAAGAATTGGATACAATTATTTGGATGATTAAGGGCGCAGACCCAGCGGATGCGCCAAAGGAGATGCAAGAGGAATTGGCCTTGGAAGACTCGCAGACGGACGCGGACCTCGGTACGCAAGGTTCCGGCTCGGAAGGCGAAGAAACCACCGTTATCAACGGAGGAAGCCCCGAGACGCGCAACGTCGCGGCCACGTACAACCCTTCCGCCGGAGCGTTTTAGTTCGCCGCCTCACAAGCGAGCGCGGGGCTTAGTGTAGAGTGGGGAAAGTCTTGGAGGGGAGTACCCCGTTCTACGGCGCTGATCGTCAACACGGCAATCCTTAGAGGTTCCCGGTCGCGCCGGCCCAGTTCTACTGGGTGGGAGAGACCTCCGGTCACACCGTTATTACTACGACCGGAGGGACTCTAACATGGGTGTGCCTTTATGGATCTGGATTGTCACCTTGGTGGTAATCCTCGGATTCTTCATATTTGATTTTTATTCTCACGTGCGTACGCCGCACGAGCCTTCGCTGAAGGAATCGGGGTTCTGGACTGCCTTCTACGTGGGCCTGGCATTGCTATTCGGCCTCGGGGTCTGGATCATCTGGGACCAAGAGCACGCCATGCAGTACTACACCGGTTATGTTACGGAAAAGGCTCTTTCCGTTGACAACCTCTTCGTCTTCGCCCTCATCATGGGAGCGTTCAAGATTCCCCGCAAGTTCCAGCAAAAGGTCTTGCTTATAGGCATCGTCCTCGCGCTAGTTTGCCGCCTCGTGTTCATCTTGATGGGCGCCGCGATCATCGCCGCCTGGTCCGATGTCTTCTACATCTTCGCGGTATTCCTTCTCTATACCGCCATCAAGCTCATCATCGATGAGGTTCGGGATGCCCCAGAGACCGACCCCAACGACATGCTGATCATCAAGTGGCTTCGCAAGGTGGTTCACGTTACCCCGCGCTACCACGGCGATAGGCTCATGCACCGCGAGGAGTCCGGCAAGAAGAAGGGCAAGCTGGGCTTCACGCCGCTGTTTATCGCGCTCGTTTCCATCGGGCTTGTCGACGTCATGTTTGCATTCGACTCCATCCCCGCCATCTACGGCATCACCTCGGAAGCATTCCTCGTATTCACCACGAATGCCTTCTCCTTGATGGGTCTGCGCCAGATGTACTTCCTGCTCGACGGCCTGCTCGATCGTCTTGTCTACCTGCCCTATGGTCTGGGAATCATCCTAGGCTTCATCGGCGTGAAGCTGCTCTTCCACGCTCTGCACGAGAACAACCTTCCCTTTATCAACGGCGGCGACAACGTTCCCGGCATCCCGGAGATTCCCACCATGCTCTCGCTACTTATCATCGTGGGAGTCCTCGTGGTCACCGTGCTCGCCTCCATTGTCAAGAACAAACGTGATGAGGCTCAGGGCGGCATTCGCGTCCACCACAATCACTATGACTGGGACGAGGAGGGTCACAAGATCGTGCGTAACCGCCACGGTGACTTGGTTGGTCTTGCCACCGAGGTTCCCAAGGGCGAGCTGCCTTAAAGCCACTCGTGGCGTGCCCTGGCAGTCGCGTGTAGCTGCGGTGCAGGGGCGCGATCTTTCTACAGGCTCGGTGAGGGATCCCACTGGCGGAAAGTGCGCGCTCTTAGGCAACCAGCCCGAAAGTAGGGGTCCACATCGAGCAACGCAATGGCGGAACTCACGCCAGTGTTCGTGCTAGACAGCCGCAGCAGCAGAAGTTCCCCGCCCTGCGAATCACTGAAAGGTCCGGCCGAGATGAGCTGGCCGGCGTGGCTTAGTCCTCGCAGAAACTCCAGGTGGGCTGCACCATTTTCGGCGATGAGGGGGTTATTGGGCCGATAATCGTAGGTGACGGCGAAGATGCTCATTTCGTCATTTTAGGCTCAGCTGGAGCTTCGCGCAGTGCCCGCAAGGGTTGAGGGTAGGATATGGGGCGTGAATCGATCTGAACGTAAGCGCAGTCAGACTTCGGACCTAAACCCGGAAGTCTCCAATTGGAACTTGCCTAACTTCCTGACTAGCTTGCGCATTCTTTTCATCCCCGTTTTTGCGTGGATGGTGCTTGCCGGTTATGACTGGTGGGCTTTCGGGGTATTCGCAGCGTTGATGGTGACAGACAAGCTCGACGGCGACATTGCCCGCGCGCGCGGTCTCGTGACCAACTTTGGAAAGATCGCTGACCCCATCGCCGATAAGGCGCTCATGACCACAGCCTTGGTGTGCCTGAACATCACTGACGTATTGCCGGTGTGGATTACTGTGGTCATCTTAATCCGCGAGTTTGGAATCACCGTATGGAGGATGGCGCTGCTGCGTCAGGGCAAGGTTGTTCCAGCCTCCCAGGGCGGAAAGCTCAAGACCGTTCTGCAGGCTCTGGCCGTAGCTCTCTACCTGTGCCCGCTGCCCGGCTGGATGGGTATCCCCACACTCATTGTCATGCTCCTCGCCGTTGCCGTCACGGTGGTGACCGGCGTGCAGTATCTCATCGCAGGCAGGAAAGAGAACCGATGACTCCGCACGCCGAGGAGGGCGTTGCGCTCAGCGAGCGGGTAATTGCGTCCCTGTCTGCGAGAGGGGAGACGCTCGGCTTTTGTGAATCGCTGACCGCCGGGCTTGCCGCCGCTACGGTGGCTTGTGTGCCTGGGGCTTCAGCCGTGTTGAGAGGTGGCCTTGTCACCTACGCCACTGAGGTTAAAGCGCACTTTCTCCGTGTCCCTGTCGCTCAATTGAACAAGCAGGGGGTTGTCTCTGCGGCCACCGCCTTGGCCATGTCTCAGGCCGCACTCACGGAGATTTGCTCTGATTGGGCGCTCTCCTTGACGGGAGTGGCAGGCCCCGGTCTGCAAGAGGGCAAGCCGGCGGGCACTGTTTTCATCGGCCTTGCTCACTATGATCGCGGGACTGGGCGGGTCGACGCACACGCCTTCGAAAAGCACTTCAGCGGCGACCGCGCGCAGGTTCGCCAAGGGGCTGTGGAAGAGTGCCTGCGCCTGCTGCTTGAAGCATTAGCGAAGTAGTCTTCCCAAAATAGTTCCGGCCGCGGGGAACAATCAGCGAGCCCGGGGCGTTTAAACTAACGATGAACACTACAACAGCACTTCTTGAGAAGCCTTCAAACGCCGGCCAGGCGCAAGTGCCTGGTGCCGTCACCACCCGTCGTACTCCTGAGCCCCTGCTCCGCCAGGCCTTGGGACTTACCTTGCGCGCTTTCCGCGCTGACAAGGGCGTCACCCTTAGGGAGCTCGCCGCCGTTGCGCGCGTGTCGCCGGGGTACCTCTCGGAGCTAGAACGTGGACGCAAGGAAGTCTCTTCCGAGCTCCTTGCCGCCGTGTGCCACGCACTCGAGGTCAGCGTCGCAGACGTCCTGATTGAGGCTGCGGGTTTTATGGCTCTGCCCTCCATGGATGAGGAGCTGGCTTCGACTGCTCCCGCCGCCTCCGAGGCTTAAAAGGGTTCTAAGGACGCCAATGAACGCGGTGGGGTTTAATTCCTGTGCCGTGGCGTGCTTTGGTCGCCTTTGTGCCGAGGAAGTGCGGCGTTAGTGCCTATGCTCGGCTAGTATGTACACCGTAGAAACAAGAAGTAGAAACAAGAATTTAGAGAACAACCTTAGGAAGGCCTAAACCACCATGGCGAATCCATTTGTAAAGGCGTGGAAGTACTTGATGGCCCTCTTCGATTCCAAGATCGAAGAGAACGCGGATCCCAAGATCCAAATCGAGCAAGCCATCGAGGAGGCGCAGCGTCAGCACCAGGAGCTCTCCCAGCAAGCGGCTGCCGTCATCGGTAATCAGCGCCAGCTAGAGATGCAGCTCAACCGTCGTCTCAGCGAGATCGAGAAGCTGCAGGGCAATACCCGCCAGGCACTCGAGTTGGCAGATAAGGCTCGCGCCGGCGGCGATGAGAACAAGGCCGTGGAGTACGAGAACGCGGCTGAGGCCTTCGCTGCGCAGCTGGTCACCGCAGAGCAGTCCGTGGAAGACACCAAGAAGCTCCACGATCAGTCCCTGCAGCAGGCTGAACAGGCCAAGAAGGCTGTTGAGCGCAACGGCATGGCCCTGCGTGAGAAGGTCAACGAGCGCTCGAAGCTCCTTTCGCAGCTTGAGCAGGCCAAGATGCAGGAGAAGGTCTCTGAGTCCCTCAGCTCCATGAATGAGCTCACGGCTAACGGCAACTCCCCGTCGCTTGATGCGGTGCGGGACAAGATTGAGCGCCGCTACACCAAGGCTCTCGGCCAAGCCGAACTGGCTGAAAACTCCGTTTCCAACCGCATGCACGAGATCCAGCAGGCCGGCGTCCAGATGGCTGGGCACTCTCGCCTCGAGCAGATTCGTGCGGAGATGAACTCCGGCACGAAGGAAGTCCAGTCCGGTGCGAAGGAAGCCATCGAAGGCGCGAAGGCTGCTGACTCCGCAGCGGATGCGGCGGCACAGCCTAGCGCCGTCAACGATGACGCAGTGCAGGCCCGCCTGCGCGAGCTGCGTGGTGAATAAGGCCTAAGGCCTCGTTTCATAACCCAAAACCCTGGCGCTTAGCTTCCACTACCTCCCGAAAGTATTAAGGGAAGTCGAGGAGCTAAGCGCCAGGGTTTTCTCCTGCCTCGAGAACAAGGAGCTAGGAGAGTGCTTGCTTTAGTCGCCCACACCGCGGGCTTGGAGGGCCTCGCCCATGGCGCGGGCCCTGCGGATGGAGCGAATGATGACCGGGGTTCCGAAAGCCAGCAGAGAGGCGCCGGCTCCCCGTGCCTTGCGAGCTTCTAGGACTTCCGTGACAGTGCCGAGCATGAGCGGCAGGAGCCGGATCGTAAGGGACATCGCCAAGCTGATGTTTTCCACGGGCAACCCCAAGCGGCCTAGGGGTGCGAAGAACCTCTCGAATGCGTCCATCATCGCGGCAACCGTCGTGGTCAAGGTGAGCAATACGGCGGCAATGATCGCTGCATAGACCCTAAAGAACATGACCGCGGCGGTAGTGGCATCACTTTGCCACCACTGGAATGCGGCGAGGGGGACAAGAATAACCAGCGGGGGCGCCAACTGGGCCAAAGCGATGGGCGGGGGAATCTTAGCTAGGGGGTAGAAAAGGAGTACTACGGCGGCACAGGCGGCGGCGGAGGCAATGGTGGATGCGAAGGCCGTGGTGGAGACGATGAAGACTACGAGTACCACGAACTTCAGACCGGCGGGCACGCGGTGGATGAAGGTATCGGCGTCTACATAAAAGCCTAAGGGGATGGAGTGCGGCATATTAGTTTCCTTGCAGAGGGCGACTCGCCATGAGATCGCGGTAGAAGGAAGTGACCTCGTCAGGCGCACCATCGGCAGCGATGCGATGCTGGTCTATGCACACAACGCGATCGAAGTCGGAGAGAAACTCGAGATCGTGCGTCACCACGATGAGTTGCTGATTTAAGTCCGCGAACTCTCGCCGAATCCTATCGCGGTTGCGAAGATCGAGAAGAGTGGTGGGCTCATCAGCGATGATGAGGACAGGGTCAATGACGAGCACTGCGGCGAGCGCCAGGAGCTGTTTCTGTCCGCCGGAGAGAGTGTGAGGGGACTGCTCGGCGAGCGCGCTGAGGCCGAAACGCTGCAGAGCTGCATCCACGCGCGCGGATACCTCTTCCTTTGGCAATTTGAGGCGCCGCAGCGAAAAAGCCACGTCATCCTTCACATTAGGCATGACAATCTGATTTTCGGCGTCTGAGAAGACGAAGCCGACCTTCTTGCGGATATCCTTGCCATGCTTGGCGACGTCGACCCCATCCACGAGGACTTGGCCCTTGGTAGGTTCACCCAGCCCGTTAATGAGCCTTGTGAGCGTGGACTTGCCGCCGCCGTTGGCGCCGATGATCCCGATGCGCTGTTCGCTCAGGACAAGATTGATGTCAGTGAGGACGGGAGTGTCATAGAAGCTGACACTGAGGTCCCGAAACTCTATGCTAGGCATGGCGGTTTAGACGTTCTGAGCAGGCAGGGGTTGTTGCTTGCTGGTGCGTCCCATGAGATCGGGGAAGGCAGCGTGCACGGCTGCAGCGATGGCGACCATAACCGCGATCTTGATGAAATCAGGGACGAGGAAGGGAATCTGCGCCATAAGTGCAGCGC
Source organism: Corynebacterium sp. UBA4397 (assembly GCF_002390965.1). NCBI lineage: Bacteria > Bacillati > Actinomycetota > Actinomycetes > Mycobacteriales > Corynebacteriaceae > Corynebacterium > Corynebacterium sp. UBA4397. Next base: position 71,581 of record NZ_DGRD01000031.1, on the reverse strand, counting down.
CGAAATCGATTCCGTTGCGGAATACCAGTCCGATAGAGCCGCAGAGGTACTGGGTGGCGAGTCCTGCGAGGGCGGCAAGAATTAGGAATCCGATGAGCGCGCCCTTGTTGCGGCGCGGCGCGCGGTAGGCGATGATACCGGCGACGAAGGGCGCAATGGCATAGCCGACGATGTATCCGACGGTTGGGCCAGCCAGAGCAGAAAGCGCGCTGCGGCCGCCAGCTAGAACCGGCAGGCCGACAAGACCGAGCAACAGGAAGAGCAGGCCGACATATAGACCTCGGCGGCCGCCAAGCACTAGGCCGGCGAGGACGATGACGGCATTCTGCATGACGATGGGGACGCCCGCAGTGGGGCTAGGGATAGAGACAAAGGCGAAGACAATGATGAGTGCTGTAAACACCGCGACATAGGCGATGGTGGAAGCAGTCGAGTTCTTTTTCATGTGCCATAGAGTAGCAGAGGAGGTGATAAGTACTGCAAAAGAGGGGTTTTGAACCGTGTTCAACAAGGTCGAACGGGGGTGGGGAGGTGGAAAGGTAGAATGACGGTCATGCGTTTGACGGAATACCACCAGCTCGTCGTTGATGAGTTCGGTGACGCGAAAGGAAAGTGGATTAGCCACTCGCACGTTCTGGCCAAGCTGGGAGATACCCCAGATGCGCTCATCGAACGTGGGATCGATCCGGGTCGAGTGTGGGAAGGGCTGTGTGAGGACTTTCAGATTCCTCCCGAGAGGCGCCTTGGGCTCGACAGGCCGGGTAGCTAGGGTGTCGCGATTCGAACAGGTGTGTGTAATATGGGCGGTGGTGTCACGGTGGACTTTAGGATGATCATTGTTCCTCACCGCGGGTGGCCGGTGGGCTTTCCGCTCCCCGGCGCTGGCGGTGGGAGCGGGGGAACCGTGAGGTTGCTCCCGCAGTCTAAAAGTTCACGTTAATAATTAAGAAGTACCGGTAGAGACAAGATAGGTATACAGCATGGCTACAAAGAAGAAGTCCGTTTCGGCCGCAACCAAGGGCGATGATCGCAAGAAGGCCTTGGATGCCGCCATGTCTATGATTGAAAAGGACTTTGGCAAGGGTGCGGTCATGCGTTTGGGGGATGACAACCGCCCTCCCATCCAGGTCATTTCCTCTGGAAATACCGCTATCGACATCGCTCTTGGCATCGGAGGCTTCCCCCGCGGTCGCATCGTGGAGATCTATGGTCCAGAGTCTTCGGGTAAGACCACCGTTGCCTTGCATGCCATTGCTTCGGCTCAGAAGGCAGGGGGCATTGCCGCTTTTATCGATGCCGAGCACGCACTCGATCCGGGGTACGCCCGGTTGCTGGGCGTAGACACCGACAACTTGCTCGTCTCTCAGCCGGACACGGGTGAGCAGGCTTTGGAGATCGCCGATATGCTGGTGCGTTCCGGCGCCATCGATATTATCGTCATTGACTCGGTTGCTGCTCTAACTCCAAAGGCGGAAATTGAGGGCGAGATGGGAGATAGCCACGTCGGTTTGCAGGCCCGTTTGATGTCTCAGGCCCTGCGCAAGATGACGGGCGCGCTCTATAACTCTGGCACTACCGCGATTTTCATCAACCAGCTGCGTGAGAAGATCGGCGTCATGTTCGGTTCTCCCGAGACCACCACAGGCGGCAAGGCGCTGAAGTTCTACGCGTCGGTGCGCTGCGATATTCGCCGCATTCAAACACTCAAGGACGGCCAAGACGCCATAGGCAACCGGACCAAGCTCAAGGTTGTTAAGAACAAGGTATCGCCGCCTTTCAAGATCGCCGAGTTCGACATCATGTATGGCGAGGGCATTTCGCGTGAGTCCTCCATCATCGACCTCGGTGTGGAAAACGGCTTCATTAAGAAATCCGGCTCTTGGTTTACCTACGAGGGTGACCAGTTGGGGCAAGGCAAGGAAAAGGCGCGCAACTTCCTGAAGGACAACAAGGCCTTGGCGGATGAGATCGAGCGCAAGATCTTCGAGAAGCTGGGCGTTGGTGGTGCCGTTCCGGCCGATGATTCCGTTGCCATGGATGTCCCGGGCGCGGATGATCCCCTCACGGATGACGCGGTGGATCTGGTTCCCAACGTTGACTTCGATGATGATTAAATGAGCACTGCTCCACGCGATAAGCTCGCCGCTTTGCGCCATGCCCTGGAAGAATATGAATCTGGTGCGGGCGGCGGCGAGCTTTTTGATCATGAAAAAGACGCCGCAATGGCTAAGGTGCGCAACCGTGCGCTGCTTTTGCTCGACCACCGAGCGCGTTCACGCCACGAGCTTAAGACCCGTCTCCTTGCTCTCGACTTCGACCCAGAGATAGTCGCGGAGGTCATCGCGGACCTAGTTCGCCTCGGTTTGGTCGATGATGAGAGTTTTGCCAAAGAATGGGTCCGCCAACGCCATGCAGCCCGCGGGAAGTCAAGGTGGGTCCTCGACCGCGAGCTACAGCAGAAGGGGATAGGCGCTGAGGAACGCAGCACGGCTCTTTCCCAGGTCTCTGAGGAATCCGAGGAGGAGCAGGCCCGCGTTCTCGCGTTCAAGAAAGCCCGCAGTATTAAGGCGGTGCCGGCGGATCGGGGCGACTTCGACAAGCAGCTGCGCCGCGTGGTGGGGGTTCTTGCTCGGCGCGGCTACTCACAGGTGGCCTCTCTGCGTATTGCAAGGGAAGCTCTCGAGGAACGGATATCGCAGCTCGAGGACGACTAAACGGCCCGCGCCACGTGAATGGAGGCGCAGGCCGTTGTTGGCGAGGGTGATTACTCGTTAGGGTTGCGGATTTCTTTGTAACCAGGGGCGTGCCAGTCAGCGTTGACCTGGTCCTTGGTTTCGAGTCCCTGGGAAGGATGCTGCGGAACCTTGGCCACGATGTTCTTACGCGCTCGCCCGGCTCGTAGCTGGCGTTCGATGCGTTCTGCGAGGACGGTAAGACCCCAGTTGATGACGATCATGATGATTGCCACCACGGTCAAAGAGGCGAGGTAGTTCTGGTTGAAGGAAGCAGATTGGATGCCGGAGCGAACAACCTCGACGTAGCCAATCTGATAGCCCAGGGCCGAATCCTTCAGCGCGATGACCATCTGTGAAATCAGAGCGGGCAACATGGCGGCAACGGCCTGCGGCAGGAGAATCTTAACCATGGTCTGGCGGTGGGTAAGTCCCAGCGCCCGAGCAGCTTCGGTCTGCCCCTTGGGCAGAGAACGAATTCCCGAGCGCAGGATTTCTGCGATAACTGAGCCGTTGTAGAGGGTCAGGGCCAAGACTACCGCACTAAACGCCAGGTGCCGAGAGGGCACCATGTTGTAGATGGCGAAGAGCTGATAGGCAAAGATCATCAGAAGCAGCACGGGGATGGCGCGGAAGAACTCCACTATTACCCCACAGAACTTGCGAACGAAAATGTTCTCGCTCAGGCGTCCCAATCCGAAGAGGACACCGAAGACGATGGCCAAGAAGATTGAAGCGATGGCCGAAAACAGCGTTCCCTTCAGGCCAGGCAGCAGGTAGGTCGTCCATGTCTGAGCCTTGAGGAAGGGAGTCCACAGGTCGCTAGCAAACTGGCCGCGGCTGTTAAGAGTGGCTATTATCCACCCGAAGATAGCTAAGAGAATGAGGGAAACTATCGCGGTATAGATCCGGTTGTTGCGCCGTCCCTTGGGGCCGGGCGCGTCATAGAGGACTGTTGCGCGTACAGACATTATTTCTGCACCGCCAGTTTCTCAGATAGCTTGCCTAGGCCAAGTCCCATCGGCAGGGTCAAGATGATGAAGCCGAGCGCGAAGATGAAGAAGATGATAAATAGCTGGCTGGCATGCATCTCGATGGTGGACTTCATCAGCAGCGAGGCTTCCGCGACGCCGATGACAGAAGCGATGGTGGTGTTCTTGGTCAAAGCAATAAGGGTATTGCCCAGCGGCACGATTGCCGCGCGAAGGGCTTGAGGGAAGACGATTTTGCCGAAAGTTTGATTAAACGTCAGCCCCAACGAACGCGCAGCCTCGGCCTGGCCAAAATCGACTGTGTTGATACCAGAGCGTAGCGACTCCGCCACGAAGGCCGAGGTATAGGCGATGAAGCCCAAGATAGCGAGGCGGAAGTTGTTATCAACCAGGAAGGTGGCTGAATCGCGGCTGGCCAGAGCCAAACCTAGATTCTGATAGAGGCCGAAAGAGCAGAAGAGGATGACCAGTGTCAACGGAGTGTTGCGCAGGATCGTGATGTAGGTGGTGGCGAACCAGCGCAGAACCGAGACGGGGGAAACACGCATCGCCGCGAGAATGGTGCCCAACACCATGGAGCCGAGGGCGGACCAAAGGGTGAGCTGAATAGTCAGCCAGAAAGCCGGCCAGAGGGCCGGGCCCAGCTGAGTCCACATTGAACTCATGATTTTCCTTTGCGGGTGAGGTGTAGAAAACGGTTAAGGCAGGGAGCCGCATTCAGCGGATTTCTCCCTGCCGGCGCTTTTAGGACTTGATGAAGGAGAGGTCGCCGACCTTGCCTGGCTCAATTCCGCCGCCATCGCCAAGGTTGGCGGAGACGATTTCGTCGAACTCGCCCGAGGTCTGCATTTCCTCGAGGGCCTTGTTGATGGCGTCGGTGGCCTCGGTATCGTCCTTCTTCAGGCCAATGCCGTAGTACTCATCTGTGAAGGGAGCGCCGTCCTTTTCCAGCTCGACGAGCTTGAACTTGCCCTCGTTCTGAGCCGAGTAGCCGTTGAGGATGGTGGCGTCTGTGGTCAGAGCATCGACATTGCCCTGGCCGAGTGCCTCGACACAGGAAGAATAGGTGTCATACTCCTGCAGCTGCACGGTGGGGAGTGATTCCTTGACCTTCTGAGCCGGGGTGGAACCGGTGACCGAACAGAGGATCTTGCCGTCGAGTCCATCTAGGCCGGTGATGTCAGTGTTGTCCTTGGAGACCAGCAACGCTTGGTGGGTGAGCAGGTAAGGGCCACCGAAGTTGACCTTCTCCGCACGCGAGGCGTTGATGGAATAGGTAGCCGCGATGATATCGACCTCACCGTTTTGGATGAGGGTCTCGCGCTGAGCCGAGGGCGACTCACGCCACTCGATGGTGGGCTCTGCCCAGCCCTTGTCCTTGGCGATCTGATTGACCACGTAAGTGGCGACGTCGACGTCGAGGCCGGTCATTTTGCCGTCACCCTCGCGCAGGCCGAGGCCGGGCTGGTCAAACTTCGTACCGATGGTCACGGAGCCGGATTCGATTTTGGAGAGCAGGCCCTCTCCGTCGTCGGAAGAACCGCAGGCTACGAGGACTGAGCCGGTAGCAGCAAGGGCGGCGACGGTGGCGGCGATGCGAGTGAAAGAACGAGACATGAGATTTTCTCCTTGATGAGTGGGTTGGATGAGCTGGAGGGAGGAAATTCGACTGGAGGTCTTAGTGATGCAAGATCTTGCCCAAGAAATCCTTGGCACGGCTGGACTGAGGATTGTTGAAGAAGGACTCGGGGTCGGTATCCTCGACGATCTCGCCATCAGCCATGAACAGGATTCGGTCCGCGGCCTTGCGGGCGAAGCCCATCTCGTGGGTGACCACGACCATCGTCATGCCTTCCTTTGCCAGGTCAGTCATGACGTCGAGGACCTCGTTGACCATTTCAGGGTCGAGGGCCGAAGTGGGTTCGTCGAAAAGCATGACCTTGGGCCTCATGGCCAGCGCGCGGGCGATGGCCACACGCTGCTGCTGGCCGCCCGAAAGCTGCGCCGGGTACTTCTCCGCCTGGGTGGCGATGCCGACGCGATCAAGCAATTGCATAGCCAGCTTGTCGGCCTCGGCCTTCTTCATCTTGCGTACCTTGATGGGGCCGAGAGTGACATTCTCTTTGATGCTCAGGTGAGGAAAGAGATTGAATTGCTGGAAAACCATTCCGACATCCGCCCGGAGCTTCGCCAGCTGGTTTCCCTCCTCGGGCAGAATCTTGTTGTCGATCGAAATGGTGCCTTCCTCGACGGTCTCGAGGCGGTTGATGGTTCGGCAGAGTGTTGACTTGCCGGAGCCCGAAGGACCAAGAACGACTACGACTTCCCCGTGTCCGATCTCCAAGTTGATGTCGGTGAGAGCATGGAAGTCATCAAAGTACTTATTGACGCCCTCAATCTTTATCATCGGAGTGCCGACCGCTGCGTCACCAGCGGGGTTGAGCACAGAATCATTCATTTCACATGTCCTTGTCTATTGTGAACTGAAACATATTGGGATAGTAGGTGACTTTCGAGCTGCTACGGCGCTAGTTCCGGTAACGGATGAATAACAATCCGAACCTTATAAATAAAGTGGTCGTTGACCAGTGATTTATCTCTAAGGTCCTTAAGTGTCGATGATTGAGCCGTGGGGAGGCAAAGCACCTTTCTATTACTCTATAGATAAATCGCTTGCTGGTGCAAAACCATACGCGCATTGAGGCGGAAGGAAGGGTGTTATGAGTTGAAAGATCTGGCCGTTAGAATGGCCAAGCGTGAGCGCGTCAAATACCCCATCAGCACCTCGCACCTATGAGGTGCGAACCTTTGGCTGTCAGATGAATGTCCACGACTCCGAGCGAATCTCCGGCCTCTTAGAGCAGGCCGGCTACAGCGCGGCCAAGGACTCGGACCCAGACCTCGTGGTCTTTAATACCTGCGCCGTCCGCGACAATGCTGACAAAAGGCTCTACGGCACCCTGGGCGCCTTAAAGAAGGTCAAGGACAATCACCCCGGCATGCAGATCGCCGTCGGCGGCTGCTTGGCGCAAAAGGACAAGGACACTGTTCTAGATAACGCCCCGTGGGTCGACGCCGTATTCGGCACCCACAACATGGGGGCGCTGCCGGCGCTTCTCGAGCGAGCCCGCCACAACAATGAGGCCCAAGTCGAGATCGTCGATTCCCTCGAAGCCTTCCCCTCGGTGTTGCCCGCCAAGCGTGAATCGGCCTACGCAGGATGGGTCTCTGTGTCGGTAGGCTGCAATAATACGTGCACCTTCTGCATCGTTCCTTCCCTGCGCGGCAAGGAAGAGGACCGCCGCCCCGGCGACATCTTGGCTGAGGTGCAAGCTCTCGTGGAGCAGGGGGTTTCCGAAATCACGCTGCTGGGTCAAAACGTCAATGCCTATGGCGTGAACTTTGCCGATCCGGATCTGCCACGAGACAAGTTTGCCTTCTCCAAGCTCTTGCGTGCAGTTGGCCAGATTGAAGGCCTGGAGCGGCTGCGTTTTACCTCCCCGCACCCGGCAGAGTTTAGCTCGGATGTCATCGAGGCAATGGCCGAGACTCCCGCGGTATGTCCCCAGCTGCATATGCCCCTGCAATCCGGATCCGACAGGGTTCTTAAGGAAATGCGCCGTTCCTATCGTTCGCGCAAGTTCCTAGGGATCCTCGAGGAAGTTCGGGAGAAGATGCCGCACGCCGCCATTACCACGGACATCATCGTCGGATTCCCGGGCGAGACGGAGGAAGACTTCCAGGCTACGCTCGATGTAGTTGAGCGCGCTCGTTTCGCCTCCGCCTATACTTTCCAGTATTCGCCGCGTCCGGGCACGCCTGCCGCAGATATGGCAGAGCAGGTACCCAAAGCGGTGGTTCAAGAGCGTTTCGAGCGCCTAGTGGCCCTGCAGGATCGTATTCAGGCGGAGGAGAACTCCCGCCTCATCGGCACCGACGTAGAGCTGCTTGTGCAGTCCGAGGGCGGCCGCAAGAACGATGAGACCCACCGCCTCAGTGGTCGCGCTCGCGATGGCAGGCTGGTCCACTTCGCACCCGCGACCGTGGAGGGGAAGGAGATGGCGGGGGAGATTCGCCCGGGAGACGTAGTGCACACGCGCGTCACCGACGCGGGTTCCTTCTTCCTCGTCGCCGACTCGGGAATAACCGGGCATAGGCGCACCAAGGCCGGAGATATGTCGGCCGCGGGGAAGACACCCACGACCGCGCCCGTCGGCGTGGGGCTTGGCCTGCCCACGATACGGGCTTCCGCTGCCACCGGCTCGGGTTGCTGCACGGAGTAGGGTAGTGCTTTATGAGTGAAAAGAGTGCCCACGAGGCCGAGCGTCAGGCCGCCAAGAAGATGGATTTGCGCAATCAATCGATCACCTTGGCGGTTGCGGCGGTGGCCTTCTACCTCTCGCTGGTTCTTCCCTACGCGGGCTCAGCCCACGGTTGGGAGGCATTGCTCCTTGGGGTAGGCAGCGAAGGGGTCAAAATCTCGCTGATGGAAGTTGTTGCGGCGTGGTTGCGGCTTCTTGGCCTGGGTATCCTCACCCCCCTCACCCTTCTTACTCACCGCACCAACCTTGGTCTAGTGGCGTGGATGATGGTGACGGTAGCCTTCTTCATCTCGCTGTGGGGTTTCTGGTTCCGCGGATCCACTGGTGACGGCCCTGGTATCGGCATGTGGCTGGCGGTGGTGGCAAGCGGCGCTGCTTTCTTGGCCTATAGCCTGGTCGCGCTGCGTCGCAGCCCAGCTCAGCAGGAGGCGGAAGCGCGAGCTCGCGCGGCGGCTGGGGAACTCGATTCCGTAGCGCGCCTGCAGTCCGAGGTGGCATTTAACGCCCCCGCCGAGGAGAATCCCCTGCTTGTCGACGATAGGCGCCGCCAAGCCGCAGCCCGCCACCGACACCAAGACTAGCTAGCGCAACTTCTTCTCCCACGCCGAGGCCTGGGAGATGACTTTTGCCCCAAGGTGAGCGTAGATGGCTGCCATGGCCTTATCCTCGGCCGCTAGGGAGAAGTAGGCGCGGCGCACGTGTGGCCAATAGGCGTTTACTTTGTGGAGTGCGACTAGCTTGGCCAACATGGCCAGCCCACGGCCGCGATAAGAGCGGTCGCTCACGGTCAGCGTCCACTCGCATACTTGGGGATCGGCATCTTCTTGGCGCGCCAGCTCGGTCAAAGCTAGGACTTGCCCATCGGAGTCGAGCACAGCGGCCAAGAGAGTGTGCGCGCGGCGGACGCGGATGCGAGAGCGTGCCTGAGCCAAGCGTTCGCGGTCCCAGGGCTGGGGCGCGACCGTCAGTTTTCCGTGATGAGAGTCTGCGGTGGCGAGGGTAAGGAGGCGCGTGACATCGTCGAGGTAGCGCTCGGGAATATCATAGTCCGGCCATACCTGCGCGCTCAGCCCCGGTGTGATGAGTGGGGTGACTGGGTTCGAGGCAATCTCACTGACCAGCTGCTGCTCGCTATGTCGCAGTTCGAAGCCCAGCTCCGCGTATACGCCCGCTAGCGCGTCCTTCTGGGGTGAGAGGTCTGGCGGGTGCAGAAGACCCACCTGGGCTATGTCGCGTCCAAGACGGCGCACGAGATCTAGGGCTGTGCGCGCCATCCACAGCGCAAGCTCGCGCGCATCTGGGTCGAATTCTTCACCGGGCAAGGGCAAATATTCAGGAGCAAAGACAAGCTCGATCTCTGCGGTGGAAGTGTCTTCCTTGAGCGGCAAGGAGATATTGATGAATCCTTCGCAGTCCAACTCCGGCGAAGGAGCGGCTGCGGGAACGGAAACGAATCCCAGAGAAGACACTTCCCCGAGGGTGGGAGGGTGGGCAACGACCCCGAATAAGTATCCGCGATACTCGCTCGATCCGCGCAGACCCTGAAGCACGCGGTGGGTGGTGGTTGATGCCGCCGCGTCGCCACATGCTTCTTGGGCTGCCAAGTTCGCGCAAAATACAAAAGTGCGGATGCAATCGCCCGGCTCCGCCGCCCCTAGAGGGGGCGGCGCTATTTGCACCAGTTGCACTTAGTTGTCGTTAATTGCGCGTGCAGCCACGTCAGCGAATTCTTGCCATTGCTCAGCCTGCGCACGCAGGGAGGCGGCCCGTGAAGAGTCTCCCTTCGCCTCAGCGGCTTGCGCTTGGGCCAGGAAGTCATCGACCTTGGCCTGGAACTGGGCGGCACGAGCCTGCGCCTCAGGATCCGTGCGGCGCCACTGCTGCTCTTCTGCCGCGGAGACGCGCTTTTCTAGGGCCTCGATCTTAGCCTCGTACTCGCGAACCTGGGCGCGCGGGACGAAACCAATCTCTTCCCACTTTTCCTGCAACTCACGTAGCTTGGCTTTTGCTGCATCGATCGAATGCGCAGGATCAATTTGCGCATCATATTCAGCGATAAGCGCGTCCTTGGCTGCCGCGTTGGAGGCAAATTCCTTGTCGCGCTCATCGTTGACGGCGTTGCGGGCATCGAAGAAGTGATCTTGGGCGGCCCGGAATGCGGCCCACAGCTTGTCATCGACCTCGCGGGGGGCGCGCCCGGCTGCCTTCCATTCGGTCATAAGATCGCGGTATGCACGGGCGGTCTCGGCCCAATCCGTGGATTCCTGGAGCGCGCGTGCTCGCTCGACGAGGTCTTCCTTCTTCTTCCGCGCCGTGGCCCGGTTGCGATCAAGTTCGGCAAAGTGTGCGCCGCGCCGACGATTGAAGGAATCACGGGCACGCGAGTAGCGCTTCCACAGCGCGTCATCGCTCTTGCGATCGATGCCCTTGATCTGCTTCCATTCCTCAAGAATCTCACGGATGCGATCGCCGGCCGCGCGCCATTCGGTGGATTCTGCCGCAATGGCCTCCGCCTCGTTGGCGAGCTTCTCCTTGGCCGCGATTGCCTCGGCGCGCCGCTCTTGGCGCTGCTGTGCCGCGACTTCTCCGGCCTTAACGGAGTGCTCGATGATGTCTAAAAGGCGAGTATCCAAAGCCGCAATGTCACCGATGACTGCCGCCTCAGGGAGGCCTAGTTGCAGCTCCTTGGCGCTGGCCTTGATCGATTCCGCCTCCGCAGGGTGCGCTTTGAGGCGAGCCTCCAAAAGCTCGACTTCCGTGGCGAGATCGTCATAGCGGGATCCATAGTGCGCCAAACCCTCGGCCGGCGTGCCAGCCTGCCACTGTCCGATCTTGCGCTCTCCCTCGGAACCCGTGACGTACACGGTTCCGTCTTCGGCCACGCGGCCCCAATCAGCTGGATTGCTGCGAGCAGGAGTGGAGACTATCGCAGACTGGGCGCTCTGGCGCGGACCCTTCTTGGGCATTGCACCTGGGCTGGGGATGGGGGTCATCTTGAACCGTCCTTATAAAATACACATACGCCGCGCGACACGGCTGCCAATGATTACGTCACATTCGACTCTTTACCCTACCGCGAACCACTTGCTCGCGGAGGAGGAACTTTTAATTATGTTCCTTCCCCGCGGCTAAGATGGTCAATCAATGAGAAGAATATTGGTGATGCCCTCCAGCCCCGCCCTCGTCCGCGAGCTTTCCCCTGCGGACGCCCCCAGCCGCATCCTGCTCGAAGCTGCCGTACAGTGCGCGCGTTCGGCCATGAAGGCGGGTATCGAGAAAGTGGATATTGTGGGCTCGCGGGATAAGCGTTGGCGCACGGGCCTTGAGGGGAGTTTCCGGGCGTGGGGGGCGGCGTCGCTTAGCGTGGGCGCGGGGATCTTCCTGCCGGAGCTTTTGGCGCGCTACGTTTTAAGCTTCGTGCCAGGACTGGGCGTCGAGGAATCGCGCGCGAACCTGGGGGTGCCGCGCGAGGATACGCTCACCGTCGTCGTCGTTGACGGTAGTGCCGGGTTGACACAGCGGGCGCCGCTTGCGCTTGTCGAAGGCGCAGTACACACCCACCACTGGTGCCAAAAGGTATGCGCCGGGCGAGATGTCGAGCCCTGTGACAAGGATGCGCTTGCGGCCGCGGGTGTGCAAGAGCCCCAACTGTGGGAGGAGCTTGCGCGGCTGGGTCCGCGTAGTGCGGAGCTTGTAGCCGCAGATGCCACCCTCGGCGTGGGTCGCTACGTAGCCGGATGGGAGCTTTGAGATGATAAAACCTATTGCCGTGGTCGGGCCCACGGCCTCGGGAAAGTCCGCGCTGGGATTGGCCCTGGCGCACGCGCTCGACGGCGAGGTAGTAAACGTCGATTCCATGCAGCTCTACCGGGGGATGGACATTGGTACCGCGAAGTTGATGCCGGACGAGCGCGAGGGGATACCACACCATCAGCTCGACGTGTGGGATGTCACCGAACCGGCGTCGGTGGCGCGCTACCAAGAAGCCGCCATCCGCGACGTCGAGGACATCATGGCCCGCGGCAAGGTACCGCTGCTCGTTGGCGGGTCCATGCTCTACGTCCAATCCCTCATCGATGACTGGCAGTTCCCGCCGACTGATCCACAGGTCAGGGCGAAGTATGAGCAGCGGCGGCGTGAGATTGGTACTGCAGAACTACACGCGGAGCTAGCCGCGGTAGACCCTGCCGCCGCGCTGATCATCGAGGACAATGATCCGCGCCGCACTGTGCGGGCTCTGGAGGTCATCGAGCTCACCGGGAAGCCTTTCCAAGCCAGCCAGCCTCCCAAGGACGCCGAACCGCGGTGGGGTACGCGCATACTGGGGCTAAAAACTACGGGGGAGTGGCTCAACCCGCGTATCGAGCTGCGTACGCGGCAGATGTTCGAGCGCGGTCTGGAAGATGAGGCGCGTTTGCTGCAAGAGCGCGGCCTGGTGGCCCAGTCCACCGCCGGGCGTGCCATCGGCTACGCGCAGGTTCTTTCCTTCCTCACCGGTGAGCTGACCTGGGAAGAAGCCCTGGAACAGACCATCTACGGCACCCGGCGCTACGTGCGGCGTCAGCGTTCATGGTTCAACCGCGATCGAAGAGTTCATTGGCTCGACGCGCAAGGAGATACTGCGGCGCAGGCCCTAAAAATCGTGGGGTAGGATTGCGCGCATGAAATTTGCAAAAGGCCACGGAACCGAAAATGACTTCATTATCGTTGAGGATTATGCAGCGGAGCGCCCGCTTGCGCCGGAGCGCGTCGCCCTGCTGTGTGACCGCCGAGCAGGCATAGGTGCAGATGGGCTTTTGCGCGTCGTGCGCGCGGGCGCGCTCCTGCAGGCGGGCGAGGTTTCCGCCCTGGCTCCCGGAATCGCTGAGGATGACTGGTTCATGGACTATCGCAACGCCGATGGCTCCGTTGCCGAAATGTGTGGCAACGGCACGCGCGTCTTCGCTCATTGGTTGCGCTCGCGCGGGCTGGTGTCCTCAGATGCGTTTACCGTGGGCACGCGCGCGGGTGCCAAGCCAGTCGTGGTGGAATCGTGGGATGCTAATGACGCCGTCGTCAGCGTGGAAATGGGAGAAGCCAAGGTCACGGGTGTCTCTACGGCGTCGATGGCGGGCGAGCGCTTCGCCGGCTTGGGCGTCGATATGGGCAACCCGCACTTGGCTGCCGTCGTGCCCGGCCTGACGCCCCGCCGTCTGGGAGAACTGAGCTTTGTCCAACCCGACTATGATGCAGACTTCTTCCCTGCAGGCGTCAACGTGGAGGTTCTTACCCCCTTGGAGGAGGGGCAGGTGCACATGCGCGTCTTCGAGCGCGGGGTCGGGGAGACTCGCTCGTGCGGGACAGGCACCGTTGCTGCAGCTCGCGCCGCGCTTGCCGACGGCGGCTTTGGAACCGGAAGCGTCACCGTCAACGTCCCAGGCGGCCAAGTGCAGGTCGATATTTTCGATGGCGGATCTAGGCTGACCGGGCCTTCGAAAATAGTGGCCGAGGGCCAAACGAGCCTTTAGTCTTGGTTCTTGCGGCGGTTGTAGTCTGTGCCTAAGGCAAGCGCCGCCTTGCGGGCCAAAAGCCAGCTGTCCTTGAGCTCTGCGGCGCGCTTGTCAGTGACTTTAAGCAGGGTTTCTAGCTCATCATTGGTGACGCTAGAGAACTGTAGCCGCGTGTTGAGCCGGCGTAGGAAGCGCCGTGCACCGGCGAGGTCGAAGTGAAAAGCCTCAATTTCCGGGGAAGCGCAGTCGAGGTCGAGCAGTGCAGGGCGGTGCAGGGTGCGATCCGCGATGGCCTCGGTGTCCTCACTCAGCTCAAAGTCTTGAAACTCTATGATGACGTCCTGTAGGTCCTCTGCGGACAGGCGGATGGAGTTGCGTAGCGCAATTTGCTCAGAGGAAGCCGGGCGCGAATTAAACATCAGCCAAGCTGCCGCAGTCAGTGCGAGCGCAATGACAAGGCCGGGAAGCTTCAACGTGGCGATGAGGAAGACGGTTGCCGATACTGCAAGCATGACCGCCAGCGCAAACTTTAGCGGGTAGCGGTGTGCGGCGTTACCGGGGAGCGGAAGCTGCATCAACGTCGCCTTCTCCTTACTGTGTTGAATCTTGCTGGAGCCCTGTTGAACAAAAGCCTTGTTGGACAAAAGCCTTGTTGGACAAACTCTCATAGGCACAAAGACACTTGGAATTCTACTAGGCTGTCGCGAACAAGCCGAGGGAACTGTGACGGTTGATACCAAGTTGTTGCCTAATCGAGACTCGGCCGAACTAGTGTCCGCCGCAGCCTCCGGAGCCGCAGCCACAGCTCCCGCCGCCGCATCCGCCGCCGGTGGGAAGTGCAATCGAGGCCGTTAATAGCGCCGTTCCTGCAAGTACGGAGCCTTTCTCGGGTAGTTCGCCGAAAGACTCGGGCAGGCAAAGGTCGAAGGGGAACGCGCCGTCCATGATGAGATGCATGAACTTCTCTCCGGTGAGCTGGTTGTGGCGCCATTCTGATTCCATGACGCGGGCGGAGAACTCACAGGCTGGGGTTGGGGCATGAGAACCGGAGCCCTTGGCAACGATTTCGGCACCCTCGGAGTTAAAAGTAGCCGGGTATGCCCCTTCGGAAGCCTCGTAAGAATCGGCGTCTGCATAGCGGCGTACATCAAGGCCCATCGCGGTGATCCCGACCTGCTGCCATTGCTGCTGCTCTACATCAGCCAACAGCGGGCCTTGCGCTAGGTTAGCGGTGGCAGTTGCCAGGGTAGTGCCAAAAGGATCAACAATCTCGAGGTAAGCCAGGACATCGTTGACCATGTCTACGTGGGCGAAGGCCTGGGTGACAGCCTCGAAGCCAATGTAAGTAGCGAAGGGCTCGACAGCGAGGATATTGATCTCTGCCCCGGAAGGGTCAGTGAACTGGATGAGCTGACCGCCCCGGACCTCACCGGTCACGGTCAAAAGGTTGGTGGAGATTGCGGCCTCCACGGCGTCTTGCCAGCGCTCGAAGTTCAGCCCAATGGCCTGCATTTCGAGGTTGTCTTTCACGGCTGCGCCGGAGGCGGAAACATTCGCGGTCATGTCGACTAGTGTATCCCGCAAAGCCAAACGGTGAAAAGCCGCTGCCTTCCCGAACCTGCGCAAAGCATGGGAATAAGGTGCACAAACCCAAAATGCGATTGACTAATTGCCCGTCTGACGTGAGATAATAGGACGAGTATGAGCAATTCCCATGAACAGAATCAAAAACCATCGCGGCAGCATGCCGCGCCATCCCACGAAGAGCTGCTCAAACGCGCTTTTCGGGACAACGCTCCGCAGGAGACACGCCTAGTCTCCTCCCTAGAAGATCCCACAACAGGCGAGCTCGATCTGGCCGAGCGCAGGTCTTTCCAGCGCGTTACGCGGGATACCACCATCCACGCTGAGGACACCACGGACGGCTACGAAGTCGAGTACCGAAAGCTCCGCCTCGAGCAGGTTATTCTCGTCGGCGTGTGGACTGAAGGCACCGTCGCCGAGGTCGAGGCCACCATGGCTGAGTTGTCGGCGCTGACGGAAACCGCCGGTGCCATCGTCGTCGAGATGCTCTATCAAAAGCGTGACAAGCCCGATCCTGGTACCTTTGTCGGCTCCGGCAAGGTCAAGGAGCTCAAGGAGATAGTCGAGTCCACAGGCGCCGACACCGTAGTCTGTGATGGAGAGTTGACCCCAGGCCAGCTCTCAGCGCTCGAGCGTGCTCTCAACACCAAGGTCATTGACCGCACGATGCTCATCCTCGATATCTTTGCCCAGCATGCCAAATCTAAGGAAGGCAAGGCCCAGGTCTCTCTGGCGCAGCTGGAGTACCTGTATACCCATACGCGTGGCTGGGGCGGGAACCTCTCGCGCCAGGCAGGCGGACGCGCTGGCTCGAATGGCGGCGTCGGATTGCGCGGCCCCGGTGAGACCAAGATCGAGACCGACAGGCGCCGCATCCGCACGCAGATGGCGCTGCTGCGCAAGGAACTTAAGTCGATGAAGACCGCGCGCGAGGTCAAACGCTCGCAACGCCGCGCGTCCTCGGTGCCCCAGATTGCCATCGCCGGCTATACCAACGCGGGCAAATCCAGTCTCATCAACGCCATGACCGGAGCGGGCGTTTTGGTGGAAGATGCGCTCTTTGCCACCTTGGACCCGACCACGCGCCGCGCAGAGCTGGGGGACGGGCGCCAGGTCGTATTCACCGATACGGTCGGCTTCGTGCGCCACCTGCCCACGCAGCTCGTCGAGGCCTTCAAGTCCACGCTGGAGGAGGTCCTCGGCGCCGATCTCATGCTGCACGTCGTCGACGGCTCGGATCCCTTCCCCCTCAAGCAGATCGAGGCGGTCAACAAGGTCATTTATGACATCGTCAAGGACACCGGCGAGAAGGCCCCGCCCGAGATTATTGTCATCAACAAGATTGATGAGGCGGATCCACTCGTCCTCGCCGAGCTGCGCCACGTCCTCGACCGGGATAACGTGGTCTATGTTTCGGCCCGCACGGGACAAGGCGTCGACGAGCTCACCTCGCGGGTGGAGCTCTTCCTCAACGCTCGCGACGAACACGTCCGGTTGTTGGTGCCTTTTACCCGCGGGGACGTCGTTTCGCGCGTCCACGCCCATGGAACCGTGCGCGAGGAGGAGTACACCCCCCAAGGCACGCTTGTCGACGTACGTCTTCCCGCACCACTCGCGCTCGAGCTCGCCGAGTTCGTGGTGGAGAAAAAGGTTTCCTGATTTGGGGCCGGATAGGCCATAATTGGGGTTCGTGAGTACATTTTTTGGATGGCGCGTCCACGGTGACGGCCGCAAGATTGAACCAGGCGCGGTCGTCGCCCCCGAAGAAAGACTGAGTTGGGGCCGCACCATCGGCATCGGCATGCAGCACGTGGTGGCAATGTTCGGCGCCACGTTGTTGGTGCCGACACTGACGGGTTTCCCCGTCAATACCACTCTGCTCTTTTCGGGCGTGGGCACGATCCTCTTCCTGCTCATCACCCGCAACCGCCTGCCATCCTACCTTGGTTCCTCCTTTGCCTTTATTGCGCCTTTGACTGCATCCCAACAGTATGGAATAAGTGCTCAGGCAGGATCGATACTTGTCACCGGTGTGGTCTTGGTGCTCATCGGCTTCGCAGTTAAGGCCGCCGGGCGCAAGGTGCTTGATGCGGTCATGCCGCCGGCTGTCACAGGTGCAATCGTGGCGCTTATCGGGCTGAATCTTGCCCCGGCTGCCACCTCCAACTTCCAGACGCAGCCGCTGGTGGCTCTCGTTACGCTCGTGGCCATCGTCGCGGCAACCGTGGGCGGGCGCGGAATGGTTGCGCGCCTGGGAATCCTCATTGGAGTGGTTATCGGCTGGCTGTTTGCAGCGCTGACGGGCAATCTTGCCGAAGGCACAGCGGAAACCATCCGCGAGGCCGCCTGGGTGGGGCTGCCGCAGTTCCATTCCCCGGAGTTCCATTTTTCTGCGATCATCGTCGCGCTACCGGTCCTCGCCGTCCTTATTGCCGAGAACATCGGCCATGTCAAGGCTGTGTCCGAGATGACCAAGCGTGACCTCGATGATCTCGCCGGCGATGCTCTCATCGCCGACGGCCTCGCCACCTCCATCGCCGGTGGTTTCGGCGGCTCGGGCACGACCACCTACGCCGAAAACATTGGCGTGATGGCGGCTACTCGGGTTTACTCCACCGCGGCCTACTGGGTAGCTGCGGTATTCGCCATCTGTTTAGCCTTCATCCCCAAGTTCGGGGCCTTGATTTTTACTATTCCCACCGGAGTCTTGGGAGGGGCGACACTGGTGCTCTACGGCCTCATCGGGATGCTAGGTATCCGCATCTGGATGGATAACAAGGTCAATTTCAACAATCCGGTGAACCTGACCTGCGCAGCAGTGGCTCTTATCGCGGGTATTGGAAACCTCACGCTATCCATTGGTTCCGTATCTTTGGAGGGCATTGCCTGGGGCTCAGTGGGGGTTATCGTGGTCTATCCGGTTGCCAAGTGGCTCTACGAGAAGGTCGGAGAAGGTCGCGGCGCGCGCTACTGATTGCCTAGTTTGGTTTCTGTTTGGTGACGCGGGCAACAAGTTATCCACAGGTTGGCGCCTTGGATCTAGCCAGCGGATGGTAAGCGGCCATAGTCTTTGAGCCATGGACGCCCTTGAAGCTTATATTGTCGCCGCAGCCCCCGGCATGGATATCCTCGCCGCGGCCTGGGGCAAGCAAGAAGGCGAGCTCCTCGAGATGGGTGCCAGCGATACAGACACGCGCGAAATTCTGGGCCTAGCTCACATCTACTTCGGGCCGACTGCCTATACGGCGATGCAAGCTGCAGCGCGCGGGAGCCGCCACGTGCTGTCGACGCTGCGCATGATCGAGCGCTACGCACAACGCCTGTCTTCTCGGCGCTCTGCCTGGCTGCTGCGCAAAGAGCTGTGTACTCGGGGAGAGTCGGCAGCGCAGCTGGAAAGGCGCGCACGCGAGCTGGTTCGAGAATTGGCTGTCCCGCGGCCGCCGAGCCAGGGCGTGCGGCTGACTCGCCGTGCGAGGGCTCCGTGGACGTTGACAATAACCGGCCCTTCAGATTTGGTGGCCCAGCTGAGCGCGGCGATAGACCCCCAATCTCCGTTGGATTCTGTCCAGAAGATCTTCTTCGGTGGCGGAGCAGGCTCTGCACCGGCTGCGGCTACGAATGTCATTATTGAGCTGGATCAACTCGACAAGGTTGTGTCAGGTCGCGGTGATGAAGTTACGGTGACGATGACGAACGGGGCGACGATAACCGGAGCCGAGCTGGCGCGCAAACGGCTCCTCGAGCACGGCTACGTGACCTTGATTCACCCGCTCGAGGGGCCGGTCAATCTCTATCGTGCCTCGCGTCACGCAAGCAGAAAGCAGCGCCTTATGATGTCAGCGGAAAATCCCCGTTGCGCCTGGCCCGGCTGCAGCCATCCCGCGGATAGCGCCCAGGCTCATCACCTCAAAGCCTGGAGTCGCGGGGGAGAGACTAACCCGGGGAATCTGGCTACCTGCTGCGCCTATCACAACGGGGTCAATAGTGATGACCCGTTGGCGCTCACGAGCCGAGGGCGGCTAGAGCGCATAGCAGGCAAGGTAGTGTGGATACCTCCCTGGGCTCGGCCCTAAAACGCGAAACCCGCCTCCTGATTTTAAGGAGGCGGGTTAGCGGAGCGTGGAGAATTAAGACGCGTCAAGGTCCTTTTCGATAAGACCGGCGATCTTCTCTACGGCCTCAGGGTTCTCGGAGGTGACGGTGACCTCGTCACCCTGCTCGGCGCCGAGAGCCATGATCATCAGGGAAGACGCAGCATCGGTCTCGTCCTCGTCCTCGTCACCGACGAGGGTGAGGAAGATGTCCTCGTCGTACTCTCCGGCAGCGTCAGCGATGATGGAAGCTGGGCGAGCGTGCAGCCCAACGGAGGAGCCTACTTTTACAGTCTTGGAAGCCATAATGGGATCCTAACCTTTCGTTGAAGTCGAATTAATCTCTAACCAGTGTACGAGCCTTTGGGTTAGGCTGCCACGGAACTTTCTTTTGCAGCTGCTGCTTCGATGGTCTTATTGGGCCACAGCTGCTTCATCGCGATAACTGCGACTGCAGAAACTACGATTCCTGCAGCCAGGGATACTAGGAAGCCCCAGATAGGATCGATGGCGAAGAACACGAAGATGCCTCCGTGCGGAGCGCGCGAAATTACACCGAAGGCCATGGACAACGCGCCGGTGACTGCGCCACCAACCATCATCGAAGGGATGACGCGCAGGGGATCCGCCGCAGCGAAGGGGATTGCGCCCTCGGACACGAAGGACAGACCCAGCAACCACGCGGACTTGCCGTTTTCTTGCTCGGCGGGAGTGAACAGGTTCTTGCGCACGAAGGTGGCAAGGGAGAGCGCGATGGGCGGAACCATGCCGGTAGCCATGACCGCAGCCATGATTTGCATAGACGCTTCGTCTCCGGTGGAAAGGCCGGCGGTAGCGAAGAGGTATGCAGCCTTGTTGACGGGACCGCCCAGGTCGAAGCACATCATCAGGCCTAGAATGATTCCAAGCAGCACAGCGGAAGAACCAGACATCGACGACAGCCAGTTCTGCAGACCCGCCATGAGGTTAGCCAGCGGTGCGCCGAGCAGCAGGAACATCAAGAGTCCAACGACGAGCGAGGTCAAAAGCGGAATGATGACGACGGGCATGAGGGAGCCGATCCAGCGCGGAACCTTCCACTTGCCAATCCACATCGCGATGAAGCCGGCGAGCAGACCAGTGACAAGACCGCCGATGAACCCGGCGCCCAAGGTCACGGAGATAGCGCCGCCTACGAAGCCGGGGGCGATGCCGGGACGTCCGGCGAAGGCAAAGGCGATGTAGCCGGATAGCGCTGCGACGATAAAGCCCATCGCCGCCTGGCCAGTGGCAAAGAGTACCGCACCAAGGTAAAGCATGAATCCAGCGCGATCGAAGGTCATAAGTGCGCCATCGACCTCGACTTGGTGGCCGGGCAGGTTAGTCAGCGAGTAGTTGGTCGCGATGGCCTGCCAGCCGTTGGCCATGTCGTAGCCTCCGAAGAGGAAGCCTAGTGCGAGGAGCAGTCCGCCGGCCGCGACGAAGGGAACCATGTAGGAAACACCCGTCATGATGGCCTGCTGAATGCGCTTGCCCCACCCCAGGCTCTCGCCCTCGCCGGCGGCTTCGGCTGGCGCAGAACCGGCCGTCCCTGCGACCTTGCGGGCGTTGGGATTGTGGGCGGCGGCGATAGCCTCATCGAGCATGACGCCGGGCTCGTTGATGGCGCGTTTGACGCCGGATTCGATGACAGGCTTGCCTGCGAAGCGCTCGCGGTCGCGCACTCCGACGTCGGTGGCGAAGATGACGGCGTCGGCCGCGTCGATAGTGGCCTGCGACACGGACTCATTGTTGGATGAGCCTTGGGTCTCTACGGTCAAATCGACGTCGTCCCGCGCGTCGGCGGTTTGGGTCAGCGCGTCGGCTGCCATGTAGGTGTGCGCGATTCCTGTGGGGCAGGCGGTAACCGCGACGACCCGCGTTGCCTTGGAGTCGTCGGCGGGCTTTTCTTCCGCTGCTGGGGCGGGGGCCTTCTTGGTTTTCTTGGCATTGACCACGTCGAGGACGAGCTTAACGATCTCGTCTTCGGTCTGGGCGGTGCGCAGGGCTTCCAGGAAGTCCTTCTTAACTAGCGCGCGGGCGAGCTTGGACAGGATTCGCAGGTGTTCTTTGCCGCCGCCGGCGGGTGCCGCGATGAGGAATACCAGGTGGGCGTCTCCGTCGGGGCCGGAGAAATCAACGCCGCGGGAGAGGCGGGCGAAAGCCAGGGTAGGTTCGGAGACGACCTCCGAGCGGCAGTGGGGGATAGCGACTCCGCCAGGAACACCCGTTCCGGCCTGGGATTCGCGCTTGATGGCGGGTTGGGCTAGTCCTTCGACGTCGCTGGCACGCCCGGTGTTGTGTACCAAGGTGGCGAGGTGGGTGATGACGGATTCGACGTTGTCGCCGAAGTCCGCGTCTAGCGCCACCAGGTCCCTGGTGATGAGATCGGTTGTCATGAGTAGAGCTCCTTCAAGTTGGATGAGGTTGTTATGACAAGAGTGAAACGGTGGTCTCTTCAATGTTAAGCGTTTCCGGCGCAGGAATCTGCGTTCCGGGCAGGCCCGCAGCCGCGGTGCCGTAGGCGACCGATTGCGCGAGCGCGGCGGCGAAGTCCTTGCCTGCTTTTCGGGCGAGGATGTAGCCAGCCAGGGAAGAATCCCCAGCACCCACGGTTGAGCGCACCGTCACAGGCGGCGGGGTGGCCTTCCACGCACCCTGGGCGGTGACGAGGACTGCTCCAGCCCCGCCAAGGGTGACAAGAACCTCGTCGATGCCGCGCTTGACGACGACGCGTGCCGCCTCCACCACACCGCTAAAGTCCCCTTCCTCGGCAGCCTTTTCTAAGGCGAGACCGTCCGTGTCGGTGAGCTGACCGAGCTCGAGCCCGTTGGGCTTGATGAGGTGCGGGGCGGCGGCGTCGAGGTTGGCTCCCAAGGCTTGCATGGGGGCGTCGGAAGTATCGACGGCGATGCGTGCGTTCGGGGCCGCAGTGCGAAGTGCGGCCGTGAGTTGGGAGTACCAGTCGACGGGCACGCCCTGGGGCAGAGATCCGGCCATGACGATCCACTCGGCCTTGGCCGCGAGCCCTTCGAGGCTGGAGATGAGTGAGCGCTGCTCGGCCTGGCTGAGGGCGGGGCCGGGGTCGTTGATCTTGGTGGTCGTGCCGTCGGGCTCTGTGACGGTGGTGTTGATTCGGACCTTGTCGGCGATGCGAACCGCCTGGGCTGGAATCTGTGCTTCAGATATGAGAGTGAGAAAAGAATCACTTTCGGCAGCGGGGAAGAGGGCGGTAGTCTCTTCGCCGGCAAGGAAAGCGGCGTGGGAGACATTGACCCCCTTTCCGCCGGCCACTTGGGTTACCTGCGCCGCGCGGTGCACGGCTCCGCGGGTGAGGGTCTCATCAAGTGAGAGAGTGACATCGATGCTGGGGTTGGGGGTCAGCGTGAGGATCATGGTGGGCATCCGTCCCTTCGGCATTGTGCGTATATTGGGAGAAAACGCGCAGGCTATTGCCGTGTGGTGGATTCTCCCGCCTAATGTCGATTGTTGCCCGTTTGTGTCCGAATGTCAATCAAATAAGTGTGGTTTTCATTGCTTTTTTGCCCGGTTTGTGATGTTCTGGGTTAAAGAAAAACTAACTCTTCGAAGGAATTGTGGTTATGAGTAACGCATCCCCGTCCACTATCAAAGGAACCGGAGTTGTCTCTGGCGTCGCTTACGCCGAGGCCGTGTGGGTACGGCCGCGGCCCGATCTTCCCACTGCGGGGGAGCCGATCGAGGAGTCGCGTCGCGATTCCGAGTATGACCGGTTCCTCGAAGCGATAGACATCGTTGCCTCCCGCCTTGAACAGCGCGCCGCCGGCGCGGATGGCCAGGCCGCAGAAGTCCTGGGAGCCACCGCGGGCATGGTCAAGGACCGCGGTTGGCACAAGGCCGTGCGCAAAGGCATCCGGGCAGGTAAATCCGCGGAATACGCCACCGTGGGTGCCACCGATAAGTTTGTCACCATGTTCGAAGCGGCGGGCGGCGTTATGGCTGAGCGCACCACCGATTTGAAGGATGTGCGTGACCGCGTCATCGCAGAGCTGCGTGGCGAGCAAGAGCCAGGGCTGCCCTTGGTTGAGGGCGAGGCAGTTCTCTTTGCTGCGGATCTCGCTCCTGCTGATACCGCCACTCTAGACACCGCCCACATTAAGGCCCTCGTGACCGAGCTGGGCGGGCCGACCAGTCACACGGCGATCATCGCTAGGCAGCTCAACATTCCGTGCGTCGTCGCTGTGGGTGCACGCCTGCGCGAGATTGAATCCGGGGAGCTCGTATTCGTCGACGGGGCAGTGGGAACCGTGCGCCTCGGCGTCGATCCCGCTGAGTCGCGCAAGGCGGTCGAGGAGTATCGCGAAAAGGCCGCCCGCGTGGCGCAATGGCGTGGTCCTGCCGAAACCAAGGATGGGTATCGCGTTCAGCTGCTGGCGAATGTGGCCGATGGAAACGCCGCCCGCATCGCCTCCGACTCCCAAGCAGAAGGCATTGGTCTCTATCGCACGGAGCTTTCTTTCCTCTCGGCCAGCGAGGAACCCACCGTCGATGAGCAGGCGCGTATCTACGCCAAGGTTTTCAATGCCTACCCGCATTCGAAGGTCGTCGTACGCACGCTCGATGCAGGCTCTGATAAGCCCATTTCCTACGCCACGCTGACGTCGGAGGAAAACCCGGCCCTGGGTGTGCGCGGCTTGCGCGTTGCTCGTGATAACGAGGCCCTGCTTACCCGCCAGCTTGATGCTATTGCGCAGGCTGCAGCGGAGCGCGGCGAGGACGCTCCTACGTGGGTAATGGCTCCTATGGTCGCGACTTCGACTGAGGCGAAGTGGTTCGCCGGCCTGTGCCGCGAGCGCGGGCTGACCCCGGGAGCCATGATCGAGGTTCCCGCCGCTGCGCTCATGGCGGATACGATCATGCCGCACTTGGACTTTGTTTCCATCGGCACCAATGACCTAACGCAGTACACCATGGCTGCTGACCGCCTCTCCCCGCAGTTGGCTTATCTTACGGATCCGTGGCAGCCGGCGGTGCTTCGCCTCATCCGGCATACGTGCGTGGTCGGGCGGGACAACAACGTTCCGGTCGGGGTATGCGGCGAGGCTGCAGCTGACCCAGTTCTGGCTTGTGTTCTCACCGGTCTTGGCGTCAACTCTCTGTCGGCCGCTTCGACGGCTGTGGCAGGAGTTGGTGCGCAGTTGGCTGAGGTCACGCTCGAAGAATGCCAGAAGATGGCGGAGGCTGCTATCGACGCAGAAGGCCCCACCGAAGCGCGTGCGAGCGTGTTCAAAGTCATGGAGCAGTTCAAGAACTAAACTCTCCAGAACGCGAAAAGAGGTACTTCCCTTTAAAAGGGGAGGCACCTCTTTTGCTTGCGCTACTGCTGGCCTAATTGGCCTCAAGCGGCACTATTCGTCGGCGACGACGACGTCGATCTCGCGCTCGCTGAGTGCGTCGATGAAGGACTGCGGGATTCCAGCATCGGTGACAACGACATCGATATCACCAATGGCGGCGAAGCTGACAAGATAATCGTTGCCAAGTTTGCTGGAATCGCACAGGACAACCACCTTGTGAGCATTGGTAACAAAGGCGGATTTAATGGCGGCCTCTTGGGGGTCCGCCGTCGACAAGCCATGATCTAGCGTGAGTGCGTTGGTGCCGATGAAGGCGACGTCGGCACGCATGAGCGCCATGGTGCGCAGGGCAGTATCGCCCACGACGGCCTGCGTGATGGCGCGAACGGTCCCGCCGAGGAGTTGGACGTTGGGGACGCCGTTGCTGGCGAGCGAGAGAGCAATGGGTAGGGAGTTGGAGACGATACTTACCTGCTCATTGTTGTATCTTTGGCCAATCAGATCAGCAAGAGCGTTTATCGTAGTTCCTGCGTCGAGGAAGATGCTCGCGGAGCCGTGCGGGATGAAGTCGAGCGCTGCGCGAGCGATGGCGGCCTTGGCGCCCGAAGCGGAACGTTGCCGCGTGTCCAGCGTGAACTCAGCGGTCTGGAAGGAGCGGGAAGCCACGGCGCCACCGTGTACACGATGGACCACGCCCTCCTTGTCCAAGACGGCTAGATCTCGGCGAATCGTTTCAGCGGTGACATCAAAGCGCTCTGCGAGCCCGGTAACGTTGACTCTTCCCTCCACCGCCGTGAGGGAAGCGATTTGCCGGCGACGCTCCTCGGCGTACATGTATGTCTCCTTTTGCAGGTTCGCGGCTATGGGGGACCCGAAGCCTACTGGGGCGGCCCCTGTGCTATTCCTCCATTCTGACAGACTTTGGGAACAAGTAAACGGAACCAAACAAAAATAATCGGAGATCGTGGGCACCTTAGCGTGGAAAATGGCCATTACAAGGGGTTTTGGTGGACTGTTAGAGACTCGTCACTTTCCTGAGCGGCGAAGGAAAACCAACTAAACGGGGGTGAAAACGCAACAAAGACCCAACGCGAGTCAGGCCTTTGTTGCGTTGCAGTGCGCTAGAGGCGGCGGAATACGGAAACCACTTTGCCCATGATGTCGGCTTCATCGCCCTTGATGGGGGAGTAGGCCTCATTGTGAGGCAGGAGCCAGATGCCCGAGGAATCGCGGTGGAACTCCTTAACCGTAGCCTCCTCGCCGTCAAGGAGAGCAGCCACGAACTCACCCTCCTCCGCGACAGACTGAGAGCGGACTACGACCCAATCTCCATTCAAGATGCCTGCATCCCGCATGGAATCACCCACAACTTTGAGCATGTAGAGTTCTCCGCCCCCGAGGATATCTCCGGGAAGGGGGAAATAGGTATCGATATTCTCCTCGGCCGTAATTGGCGAACCAGCGGCAATGCGACCGACCACCGGAACATAAGAAACGACAGAAGCATCCTCTGCAGGCGGCGTAGAGGCCGCAGGGGTGTGCCTCTTTGTGCGGGAGGAGTGTTCGGTATCGAGGTGGCGAACGTCGACGGCGCGTGGCTTATTGGGGTCACGGCGCAAGAACCCCTTCTCCTCCAGCTGTTTGAGCTGGTAGGCCACGGAAGAGGTGGACTGCAGGCCCGCAGCATCCCCAATTTCCCGAATGCTAGGCGGATAGCCACGCAGCATCACCGCGTCATGGATGACGTCAAGGATGCGACGTTGGCGATCTGAGAGCTTGGTGATGTCTGGCTTTCCCGAGCTTTTGGCTGGAGTGCGTGGCATGGTTCCCTTCCGGGGGGCGAACTATGGACTAGTGCTCGTTCTTTTATATCACGTTATGCACGAATGTTCGAGAAATATCCGCTAAGTGTGGACAGGTGTTCGATACCGTGCTATAAATCGAACGTAGAAGCTAATTCGAACATAATGGCGACTTAAGGCCAGGGTCCAGTCAATGACTCTCGCTACAGTAAGCGCCAATAGGTTACATACAAAAAGGACAATGGCATGACACTTCGTTTAGACCGCAATAGCGCACATCTAGCTGCAGGACAGCGTCGCCAGCAAGTAGTGCGCAGGGCAAGCGTCTGGGAGCCCCAGGCGGAACGCAGTCGAGTTGTCGGGCGGGGAAATGGATGTTCACAT
This sequence comes from Corynebacterium sp. UBA4397, assembly GCF_002390965.1. Lineage (NCBI taxonomy): Bacteria > Bacillati > Actinomycetota > Actinomycetes > Mycobacteriales > Corynebacteriaceae > Corynebacterium > Corynebacterium sp. UBA4397. The sequence goes on along the minus strand of NZ_DGRD01000031.1, from coordinate 44,831 downwards.
GCGGGAGGGGTTCGCACTCTCAGCGTGATTAGTAGAACAGGCGCTCCACCAGTATCTAGTGCGAAAGTCGCGCGGTATAGCGCGCAGGCGCAGGTGCCGTCCGAGAGCCACGATTCGAACAAAGGAAGCTATTTGCTCGGCAGCATCTTTGGCTTTGCTCTCATGATCTCCATCGTCTTGGGCGGCTTTACTGCTTCTGAAGAGCCTGGGATGGGCGCAGGAGCACCCCACGTAACAGGGGTGTCCTCGCAGCGTTAGGCAGCCCACTGCTCTAGGCGGACTCCTAGACGTATCGCCGGTTAGTCTCACCTGTCTACCGCGAACTAGGATAGGAACGGTTAATGCTGTTCGCGCCTCGTCGCCACCGTTCGAAGGAGATTCGCACCGTGTACTGTCCTTTTTGTCATAATGAGCAGTCAAAGGTCATCGATTCCCGCGTGGTCGATGGTGGTTCTGCAATTCGGCGCCGCCGGGAGTGCACTGCCTGCAAAGGACGTTTCACCACTGTGGAAAAGGCGGTGCTATTGGTGCTAAAACGCAACGGTCTGGCGGAACCTTTCAGCCGCGACAAGCTTATTCGCGGTGTCAGGCGGGCGTGCCAAGGGCGCGATGTATCAGATGATTCGCTCAAGAAGCTTGCGCAGCAGGTCGAAGAGACCGTGCGCAGTCATGGCTCCTCCCAGGTCAATGCTAACGATGTTGGTCTCGCCATTTTGGAGCCGTTGCGTGACCTCGACGAGGTCGCGTACCTGCGCTTTGCCTCTGTCTACAAGTCCTTCGAGAACGCTGACGACTTTGAGTCCGAAATCCGCTTGATGCGGCGCAGAGACCGCGGAGACTTTTAGACCTATCTCCTTGGAGGAGGAGGGCGCGTCGCCTCCTCCTCCTGCGCTCCAGCAGTCTCGGCGACTAGGGCAGGGGTGGTGGCTCGGCGAGAGGTCAGCGGAGCTTGTCGGCTGCTTTTTGGATTCTGCGTAACGAGACCGCGTGGGCTGTGCCTAGCCGCTGCGCAAATAGAGAAACTCGCAGCTCTTCAATCATCCAGCGAATATCCTTGACGTCTTTGGACTTCTCACGTCCGGCTGGAAGGGCTTTGAGCCGGTTGTTGAGGTAGGCCTTGGCCTCGTCTACGTCACGCTGGCGATCGTCATCTTTTTCGGGGTCTAGGGACATCTCCTCCAAACGGATTCGCATTGCCTGCAGGTAGCGTGGCAGGTGGCGCAGGTGGGAGATCCCGTGCAGTGTGATCGCGTTGGGTGGCAACAAGAAGCTAAGCTGGCTGCGCATGTCATCGATGGCAGGGCCTTCCCACTTCTTGAGTTCTTGGGATAGCGAGACATATTCCACCAGCCCTGGGGCCAAGGAGACAACCACCTGGCGGACACGCCCCGGGACTGCGGGTTTAATCGTGGCTACGAGCTTTTTAAACTCTTCTGGCGTGCGTACTGCACCGCCGGCCTCAACGAGCAGGTCGCGCACGGCTGCCACGCGGGCGTCCTTGACTAGTCCTTCTGCACCGCCGTGCGGGTAAGAATCAACCGCGACTCGCTGCTGGAGCGGAAGGCCCTTGACCATTTGCGGCCCTGAGACGGTGATTTCGCGCAACAGTAGCCTCAGCGTCGTGCTAAACATTGAAGCTTGCGCAGCGGCCTGGGTGGGGTGAACCCTTAAGGACACGCCCTCCTCGGAAATGACCAGCCCGGGGTAGGCCTTGACCTCGTGCCCATCAACGGTGGTGGTGATTTCTTCCTCCACGGCGCCAATGTTGTCAGAGGTCCACTCCTCGACTGCAGCGGACTCCGCCTTGCGCCCCACCCGGGAAACCGAGGACTTAATGTGGCTGGCCTGGCGTGTGGTCAGAGCGGCTAGATCACGGTCGCAGTCGATGAGTTGGCCGCGTTTGTCAATAGCGGCGTAGTTCATCCGCAGGTGATCCGGCAGCCGGTCGGGACGAAAATCACTGGCGTTGATACCGTGGCCGCCCAGCTCGCGGAGGACGTCGGCAAGCTGCACAGAAAGTGGGCCCTCGTAGGGGATGAGGCGCGGTAGGGCGCGCTCGGCAAACTCGGGGGCGGGGACCACGGTGCGGCGCAGCGCCTTGGGCAGAGATCGGATCATCTCGGTGACGAGCTCAAGCCGCAGGCCGGGAACCAGCCAGTCAAAACCCGGCGCGTCGAGCCCGGCCAACAGCGGCACTGGCACGAGAACGGTCACGCCGTCGAGGGGGTCGCCCGGCTCGAACTTATAGGAAAGCTCGTAGTCGATGGAGCCCTTGCGCCAATGATCGGGGAATGCCTCCTCGGTCACGTCCTGATTGTCGCCGACGAGGGCATCTGGGTCGAAGTTGAGAAAGTCCCGATCGTTCCGGCGTTGCTTTTTCCACCAGGCATCAAAGTGACGCCCTGTGGTGGCGGACTCGGGCAGGCGGCGATCGTAGAAGTCGAAGAGGACGTCCTCGTCAACAACGATTCCCCGGCGCCGCGCCTTGTCCTCGTACTCCGCGGCGTCCTCCAGCTTGCGCACGTTATCGTGGAAGAAGCGGTGCTGAGTATGCCAGTCTCCCTTGATTAGCGCCTCACGAATGAACATATCGCGCGCGGCCTGGGCATCGACGCGGTGATAGGGGACAACGCGATCGGCCACGACGGGTACTCCATAGAGCGTGGATTTCTGGTGCACGACGGCCGCCGCCCGCTTGCGCGACCACGTCGGCTCGGAATAGTGATGCTTAAGCAGCTTGGCGCCGAGCTTTTCCACCCAGGCCGGATCGATAGCGGCGACGTCGCGGGCCCACAGGCGCGAGGTTTCCACCAACTCAGCGGCCATGACGAACTCCGGCGGCTTTTTTGCCAGGGCAGAACCGGGGAAGATACGGAAACGGGTATTCCGGGCGCCTTGAAACTCCTTGGACTCGCCGTCGCGGGCGCCAATATTCGACAGCAGCCCCGCTAGGAGGCTGAGGTGGATGTCAGCGGCACGGCGCTCGGTGGATTCCTGGTGGCGCTGGGTCCAGCGCAGCTGCTTGGCGACGTCGCGCAGCTGACGCACCAAATCAAACCACTCCCGGATGCGCATGTAGTGCAGGTACTCGGCCTTCATGCGCTTGCGGAAGGCGTTGCCGGAGAGCTCGCCGCGGTTTTCCTGGACGTAGTCCCACAGCTTGAGCATCGAGAGGAAGTCTGAACTCTTGTCCTTGAAGCGGGCATGGGCTTGGTCGGCTTGGGCCTGCGCCTCCAAGGGGCGTTCGCGAACGTCTTGGATGGTCATCGCGGAGACGATGACAATGACGTCGTCGAGGCATCCGGAGCGATTAGCCTCGACGAGCATGCGGGCCATGCGGGGATCGACGGGAATGCGTGCCACCTCGCGGCCGACATGGGTGAGCACAGGTAGCCCGTCCTTCTCCGCGTCTTCGAGGGCACCGAGCTCGTGGAGCAACAACAAGCCGTCGCGTACAGCCTTGGGCTCAGGAGGTTGGATGAAGGGGAAGGCGGAGATATCTCCCAGCCGCAGCGAGATCATCTGGAGGATGACGCTGGCCAAGTTGGTGCGCAAGATTTCGGGATCAGTGAACTCCGGGCGAGAGGCAAAATCATCTTCGCTGTAGAGGCGGATGGCGATGCCGTCCGCAACGCGCCCGCAGCGCCCTGAGCGCTGATTGGCGCTGGCCTGCGAGATTTTCTCGATGGGAAGGCGTTGGACCTTCGTGCGGGTGGAGTAGCGAGAAATGCGAGCTGTGCCGGTGTCGACAACATAGCGGATGCCGGGAACGGTCAGTGATGTCTCCGCAATATTGGTGGAGAGCACGATTCGGCGCCCGCGGTGCGAGCTAAACACGCGATGCTGTTCCTCGTTGGACAAACGCCCGAAAAGGGGAGTGACCTCGACGCCGCGCCACTTGCGGGCCTCGATGGCCTCGATGGCGTCGCGGATGTCACGCTCGCCGGGAAAGAAGCACAAGATGTCGCCGGGGCCGGCCTGCATGAGCTCTTCGATGGCCTCGCAGAGTCCGTCGAGCGGATCTTGGTCGATGAGCTTTCCGCCCGCCTCGAATTCAAGGGGACGGTAGCGGATTTCGACGGGGTAAGTACGCCCAGAAACCTCCACCACCGGAGCCGGATTGCCTTTGGCATTGGCGAAGTGCTGCGCAAAGCGTTGCGGATCAATCGTCGCGGAGGTGATGATGACTTTGAGGTCGGGGCGCCGCGGCAGGAGGCGCTTGAGGTAGCCGAGGAGGAAGTCAATGTTGAGAGAGCGTTCGTGGGCCTCGTCGATGATGATGGTGTCATAGGCGTTGAGGAAGCGGTCTCGCTGCATTTCGGCTAGAAGGATTCCGTCAGTCATCAGCTTGACCGCAGTGTGTGGGGAGACGCGATCATCAAAGCGAATGGCGTAGCCAACGCTCTCGCCGATCTTCTGGCCGAGCTCGTGGGCGATTCTTTCCGCCACCGTGCGCGCAGCAAGACGCCGTGGCTGGGTGTGGCCGATGAGCCCGCGCCGCCCGCGCCCTAAGTCCAGGCAGATTTTAGGGATCTGGGTGGTCTTGCCTGAGCCGGTTTCGCCGGCGATGATGACGACCTGGTTGTCGCGGATTGCATCGGCGATTTCCTTCCTGCGCGCGACGACGGGCAAAGAAGTCGGGTAGTCGATGTGCGGGATATTTTCCGCGATGGCGGCTACCCGCTTCTGGGCTTTGGCAATGTCTTCCGCGATGGCGGAAAGCGCGTGGGGGGAACGCGCCTTTTTCAGGCGTCGGCGCAGGGCGCGCGCATCCGCCAAGGGAACGGACTCGAGCGAGGAATAAAGGTCTGAATGGCTCGGCGCAGCGGCTTGCTGGGAGGGAGTATTAGGGTTCGACATGTCTGTGGGGAATCCTACCTGGAGGCGCTAAAAGGCCACAACGCTGCTAGGATTTAGGCGACAAAACTAGGAGATAAAGCAGGAAGGAAAGAAAGATGAGCAACCCATTTGATTCGCAGCCGGGTAACAACGATGAGGCGAATAAGGACAACAGTAGCAACGGCAACGACGGGGGCTTTGGCAATGGCAGCAGTGGCAACGGAGGTTATGGCTACGGTGGCGAAGGAAACATGCCGCGCTATGAGCCGACCAACCACCCGGAGGACATGCCGGGCTACGGGGCAGCGCCGGGGCTTCCTGCTTATGGCGCCTACAGCGCTCAGGGCAATCAGTACCAGGCGCCCACGGGGCCTGCAGCGGGTCCGCTAGGCGCCGCCCCGAGCGCTACCGCCGCAATATCCTGGGGTTTTAAGGCCACCTTCCGCAATGCCAAGCTGTGGGTGCTCGGGGCGCTGCTGTGTGGCGCCATCACCATGGCCGTCAGTGCGGCTCTTGGGGCGATGAGTGCTAATTCTTCCAGCTCAGCTGGCGGCCCAGGCGGTTTCATTTCTGAGATTGTGACCACCTTGGTGACCACCATTTTGGTCCTTATCGCCATGCGTCTGGCCCTCTACCAGATTGATGATCCCACCACCGGATGGTCCCATGTGGGCAAGAATGTGAAGTGGCTGCAGCCTTTTGCCATCATGGTAGTAGTACAGATTGTGGTTGCTATCTGCATTAGCGGACTCGTCTTGGCCTTCGTAGGTGCAGAGTTCTTTAACACGTTGAATGCTGATGCCACGCAGATTAGTGATGACGATCTTCTGTTTATGCTCGGCCGCCTCATGAGGGTCATCTTCGTCGTCGCCCTGGTGGGCTTTTTCATCCAGCCGCTCTACACCTTGATGGTGTGGTTTGCTGCAGACGGCAATAGCATCGGCGATTCCATCCGCATGGGCTTTGCCGCTGGCAAGAAGAACTATGGACAGCTTCTGTTGCTGACGCTGCTTACCTTCCTGCTTTCCCTGTTGGGCATTGTCACCCTGCTCCTAGGCTTCTTGGTCATCTTGCCGGCTATCCAGCTAGCCACGGCCTATATTTACCGCCAGTGCGCGGCTAGCCTGCAGAGTGCTTAGCGCTCTACGCGGCGGGAGCGTTTGAGAGCTTTTTCGAAAGCAGCGGTGACGAGCGTGCTGAACTGGCGAAACTCTTCAGCGCGGGCAGCTGAGGCGCGATAGACCATTCCAACTTCCCGCTCCGCGGTGACGTCAGGAGCGAAGTGGGCGATGGCGAGGCGGTTGTCGCGGCATTCGGTTGCGATGGCGGACTCGGGGACCAGCGTGGTGCCTAGACCCCCCATGACAAGCTGCATGATTGTGGTCAGGGAGGCCGCCCTGGTGACGGAATTGGTGGTCTCGGTGGGGTTGAGCTGTGCTCTGCGGCAGAGATAGACTATCTGATCACGCAGGCAGTGCCCGTCATCGAGCAAGAGCAGGTCAAATTCCTTGAGCTGGCTTAAATGCAGGTCCTCCACGCCGGCTAAGGGGTTGTCCCACGGAGTGACTACTGCGAACTTCTCCTTATAAAGAGGGACCTCAACGAGTCCGGCCGCTTCGGCGGGAAGCGCGATGATGGCAAGATCAATATGGCCGTCCCGCAGCTTACTGAGCAAGTGTTTGGTTTGCTCCTCCACAAAAAGCGGCCGCAGATCTGGGTAGGCCGAGTTAATGGAATTGAGTAGGTCGGGCAGGATATAAGGCGCGATGGTGGGGATGATTCCTATTGTCAGCGGGCCGGTTAGAGTGCCGTGTGCCCCCTTGGCGTGGGAGAGAAATGCATCCGCGGCCTCGAGCGTGGCCTTGGCATAGGGTAAAAGGCTTTCTCCCGTAGAGGTGACAATAACTTTGCGGGTCGAGCGCTCGATGAGCTGGACCCCGAGGCCCTGCTCGAGTGCGACGAGCGCCTGCGAGAGGGAAGGCTGGGAGATCTCGAGTTTGGCCGCCGCCGTGCCGAAGTGCTTGTTTTCTGCCACAGTAACGAAGGTGCGTAGCTGTGCGAGGGTGGGCCGATACTCCTTATTGTGCATACCTATAAGTGTAACATATGTCAATAGGTTTTCCTATTGACGGCGTGGGCGCAATGAGGCATAATGGAGTCGTTGGGCCGAAAGGGCTCGGCGATACTGCCCAAGCGTAGAAAAATCTATAGCGACCCCGCGTATTCCAAGGAGATGGAAGTACATAATGCCTATCATGACTGTTGGCGAAAAGTTCCCAGAGTTTAACCTCACTGCCCTCAAGGGAGGCGACCTGCATGACGTCAACGCAAACCAGCCGGAGGATTACTTCGAGCAGGTGTCTTTGGATAAGTATGAGGGCAAGTGGAAGGTCGTATTCTTCTTCCCGAAGGACTTCACCTTCGTCTGCCCAACTGAGATTGCCGCTTTTGGCAAGTTGGATGAGGAGTTCCAGGACCGCGACACGCAGGTACTCGGCGGTTCTACCGATAATGAGTTTGCTCACTTCAACTGGCGTGCAACCCACCCGGACCTGAAGGAAGTTCCTTTCCCCATGTTCTCTGACGTGCGCCACGACCTCATCCGCGCACTCGGCGTGGAAAACGCTGATGGTGTTGCTGACCGCGCCACCTTCATCATCGACCCCGATGGCGTTATCCAGTTCGTTTCCGTTACCCCTGATGCTGTTGGCCGTAACGTCGACGAGGTTCTGCGTGTGCTTGATGCTCTGCAGTCCGAAGAGGTATGCGCCTGCAACTGGGAAGCTAATGATCCCACCAAGAACATCAACAAGCTTGACGTTGTTCAGTCCTCTCTATAATTAAGCGCCTTGGGCCCCGCCGCTTTCGGCGGGGCCTTTATTGGGGTAATCACTGAAAACACCTATTAAGAATCACGGGAGTAAACGTTATGTCTATTGAAAACCTTAAGTCTTCTCTGCCTGCTTATGCTAAAGATCAGAAGCTCAACCTCGGTTCGCTCACTCGCTCAACCGAGCTCAACGAGGAGCAGCTGTGGGGCAGCCTGCTTTCTGCTGCGGCCGCCACCCGCAATGACACCGTCCTCGCTGAGGTTATCGCCGAGGCCAAGGACCACCTCTCCGATGAAGCCGTCGAGGCCGCACTTGGTGCAGCTACTGTCATGGCAATGAATAACGTGGCATACCGCGCCAAGGGCTGGTTGGGGGATGACTTCGCCCAGGTCAAGTTCGGTCTGCGCATGAACATCATTGCCAAGCCGGGCGTCGAAAAGGCTAACTTCGAGCTGTGGAACACTGTCGCTTCCGCGATTAACGGCTGTGAGCACTGCTTGGTGGCCCACACCAAGACCTTGCAGGAAGAGGGCCTGACCAAGGAACAGATTTGGGAGGCCGTCAAGATTGGTGCAGTGATTCAGGCCGTTGCACAAACCGTGCAGATTGAGGCCGCTCGCTAAGACAGCGTAACTCTATAGAAAAGCTCCTCCGCGCCAGATAATGCCGGCGCGGAGGAGCTTTTCTATGCCCGCTTATTCGAAGTCGAGGCGGTAGTACTCGGCCTTGGTCAAATGCAAGACCTTTTCAAACAAGAAGGTGAAGAACAAGGCCAGCGCGATGGGAATGACGAGGTAGACTACAGCGATGATGATGAGGTTCGAGGCACTCCAGCCCCAGCCCTCATAGTTGAGCGCGGCGAGAGGACCCATCAAACCGGAGATGCCAAAGCCTGCCGACATCGCGGTACCCGAGATTCCCAAGGCACCGCCGATGCCACCCAAGATCGCGGCGCTGGAAATAATCGGCAGGAAGGTAACTGGACGCGAGAGCATGTTCGCCATCTGTACTTTGGGGGAGCCGAGTACGTGCAGGATGGAGTTGGCAAAGCCATTGACTCTCCACCCGGCGACGAGGAGGCCGAATCCCGCTGCTACGACGCCGAGGTTAGCAGTACCGGAGGAGACGCCCTCCATGAAGATGGCCGTTGCAACGCCCACGGTCGATACGGGGGAGACAATGAGGAAGGAAAAGAGCACGGCCAAGATGACGCCCATGACAACGGGCTGGAGGCCGGTGGCGCCGTTGACGAGGCTTCCCAGCCATTCGGTGAGCACTTTGACCGCCGGGTAGGTCACAACCCAGCCGATTCCGCCGGCGATGAGTGTCACCAGCGTGGAGAGTAAGAGGACCGTGTAGCTCTTGAGCCTTTCGCCGATGAGGAAGATGAGGAGCACGGCGATGGCTGCGGTGAGCCCGGCGTTGATGACAAGGCCCGTGCCCTGAAAGTGGAAGCCGCCCTGCGGATCGACCGTGGCCACACCGGAGCCGCAAATGGCGGCGATGCCCACGGCGGCAGTCTGGATGGGGGTGAGCTTGAATTCCATGGCGACCAACACGCCGATGAGAACGGGCATGAGGGAGGCAGCGAGCCCGGTGAGCGTCAAGATGGTAGCAGCCCCAGACCAGTAGGGCAGGAGCGCCTTGGCGATTTCGCCCAAGAGGGCCTGCGGCACGAGCGCTACGACGACGGCCACGGAGATGCCGTTGAGGACCTTCATGATGAACGTCTTCGGGCCCATGCCCCGCGGCGGTGTGGTGGCGGCAGTTTCTGGTTTGGCCTCGGCCTCCACTATGGGGAGGCTGGTACTGGCGGCAGTGCTTTTCATGGGAAAAACAGTAGTGGCCGCCGCAAACAATGAGAAAAACTAACCCCTTTTGGGATTAGCATTTCACTGACTGGAACTAGCTCTCGAGGTGGAGTTCTGAGAGCCGGACCTCGCCTTCCTCATCGGAGGCGTCGAGATCAACTGTGCCGACGAGTGCGAAGGAGTTGTCGCCCTGCGGGTCCTTAAAGATCTGCCGCACGGACCAGCGCCGTGAATCCTGACCTGAGACTCGGAAGTACTCCGGGCCGCGCGCGGCAGGACCGGTATCAATGTCATCGTATTCCTCGAAGTAATCATCGAGGGCCGCGCCGAAATCGGGGACCTCGTCGAGGTAGTCAACCAGCTGCGCCAGCCTGTCCTCCTTCTCCAGAGCAAAAAGCTGAACCAGACGGAAGAAGTAGTTGCGCACCATGATGCAAAAAGCGCGCCGGTTGGCGGTAAGCGCGCTCGGATCCTCCACGCCGAAGGCCAGCTCACGGTCGAGGTCTGCCTGCGAGATGGGAGAATCTTCCCCGGCCATCTGCGCCCACTCATCGACGAGCGAGGAGTCTACCTGGCGGATAAGCTCGCCCAGCCACACCACGATATCCTCCAGTTCGGGGGTGTTGTACTCGTCCGGCACCGATTGTTTGAGCGTGCGCCAGACATCAGTGAGGTAGCGCAAGACGACGCCCTCCGAACGCGCCAGGCCATAGGTGGCGATGAGATCAGAGAAAGTCATGGACTTCTCCAACATGTCGCGGACAACGGCCTTGGGACGCAGCTGGAAGTCCTTGACCCACGCATTTGTCTCCGCGAAAGTGTCATAGGCCTGCTCGAGCAGTTCTTCGAGGGGCTTGGGCCAGGTAATCTCCTCGACGATGGCCATGCGTTCCGTATAGTCCACACCCTCGGCCTTGAGCGCGGCGATCTCCTCGCCGCGGGCGGCCTTCTGTTGTGCGATAAGGATTTGGCGCGGATCATCAACAATGGCCTCGAATACCGAAACCACATCTAAGGTATAGGACTCCGATTCCGGGTCGAGCAGGCTCAGCGCAGCCAAGGCAAAAGGCCCGAGGGGCTGATTGAGGGCGAAGTCACGCGGCAGTGCACGCACGAGGTGATAAGGCCGGCCATAGATGTCGAGCCCCTTGGTCGATTTCTGTACCACGCCCGAGTTGACTAGGCCGCGGAACAGCGAGATGGCCTGCAGAATTTCCTGGTTCTGTTTGCTGCGGGTGTCGTGGTTGTCACGCAGCAGGTGCCTGAGGTGCTCGTAGCCGTTGCCGTGGCGGGCAAGCACGTTGAGCAACATCGAATTAGACACCCGGAACTGCGAAGTGAGCTCCTCCGGTTCGGCCTGGGTCAGCCGTGCGAAGGTTTTCTCCGACCATGACACCTCGCCCTCGCGGGGGGACTTCTTGCGTAGCTTCTTCAGACGTGCTGGATCATTTCCGAGGCGGCGCCGCGCTTTGGCGTTCTCTATCTCATACTCGGGGGCCTCGACGATGACGGTGCCCTCGGTGTCGTAGCCTGCGCGTCCTGCGCGCCCGGCGATCTGGTGGAACTCGCGCGATTTGAGAATGCGCTCGCGAGTGCCGTCGTACTTAGCCAGGCCAGTCATCAACACCGTGCGAATGGGCACATTGATCCCGACGCCGAGGGTATCGGTGCCGCAGATAATCTTCAGCAGGCCTTTCTGTGCGAGATTCTCCACCAAACGGCGGTACTTGGGCAGCATGCCGGCGTGGTGGACGCCGATGCCACGGCGCAGGAGCTTGGAGAGGTCTCGTCCAAACGCCGTCGTAAAGCGGAAGCCGGCCAGTTCCGTGGCCAGCGCCGCCTTGTCCTCTTTGGTGATAATCCCGGAAAGGGAGGTCAGCGCCTGGGCGCGTTCGGAGGCCTCGCGCTGGGAAAAGTGGACGACATAGACCGGAGCCTTGCCCTCCTTCAGAATCGCCTCGACCGTCTCATGCACGGGGCTAAAGACATAGGAGAAGTCCAAGGGGACGGGCCGGGTCGTGCCAGCGACCAAGGTGGTCACCCTGCCGGTACGGCGCGTGAGATCCTCTTCGAGCCACGTGGTATCGCCCAAGGTGGCGGACATGAGGAGGAATTGTGCGCGCGGCAGCTCGAGCAGCGGCACCTGCCAGGCCCAGCCGCGCTCCGGATCAGAGTAGTAGTGGAATTCATCCATGACCACTTGGTCGATATCGGCTTCCGCGCCATCCCGCAGGGCAATATTGGCCACGATTTCGGCGGTGGCGGCGATGATGGGGGCCTTGCCGTTGACGGTGGCATCCCCAGTCATCATGCCCACGTTCTCTGGTCCGAAGATCTCACACAGGGCGAAGAATTTCTCACTCACTAGGGCCTTGATGGGTGCGGTATAGAAACTGCGCTGGCCACGCGAGAGCGCAATAAAGTGCGCGGCGTTGGCCACCATGGACTTGCCTGAACCGGTTGGCGTGGCCAGGATGACGTTATCACCGGCCAGTATTCCCAGCGCCGCTTCCTCTTGGGCGGGGTATAAGACGATTCCGCGCTGAGTGGTCCACGAGACGAATGTATCCCAAATAACTTCGTCGACGACGGATTCGGGGACTTCGGCGAGATCAGGCAGCATTTGAGAAAGGTTCACCCCCACCACCTTAGGTGATGGGGGTAGAGGCCGCGGATCGCGACGCCGCCTTCAGGTACGCTAGCCCTTAATCTCGCGGTCCATCTTCTTTGTTCTCGCCGCCATCCTTGTCAAACTCCGCGAGGAAAGCCTGAAACTCTTCCCCCAATTCATCAGCACTGGGCAGGGCTTCATCCCCGGGCATGATCGCCTGCGGGTGAGCACTGCGGTAGCGCTGCATGTACTCGTCATACTGCTGCTCGAGCTGGTGAACCACTCCCGTGATCTCATCGGAGTCCATGACCTGCTCACTCAACTGAGTGTTGGTGCGCTCAATATCGGCCTCGAGGCTGCCAAGGGGAAAGTTCAACCCAGCGGCGTTGGCGATGGAGCTAAGCAGCTGATAAGAGGCCTGCGGATAAGAGGAAGATGCCAAGTAATGAGGCACCTGCACCGTATAGCCTGCCACGTTGCGCCCCTTGTCATCGAGGGCCTTCTCCAAGAAGAGCGCGGCCGAGCCGGGGACGATAATGGTGGAATCTACCTTGACCATGTGGCCGATGAGCTCTGAGGAGTTGCCGTGTGCTGTGACGACCGTGGGACGGGTGTGTGGCACCGGCATAGGTGCGGCGTAGAGCATGATGGTGTTTTCAATATCGAACTTCTCCACCAAAGACACGACCGCCTTGCTAAAAGCCTCCCAGCGCATATCCGGCTCCGGGCCGGAGAGAAGCAGGAAGGACTTTCCTGCGTTATCGCGCAAAACCTTGATGCCTAATTCCGTGGGCTCTATGTCCGTGGTGCGGTCATTGCTAATGGTCACCGCAGGGCGGCGTGAGCGGTAATCGATGAGCTCGTCATTGTTAAAGGATGCGAGCTGACGGCTATGCAGTGCTGCCTTGAGGTGATTGGCGCTGGCCTCCACGGCCATCCCGGCATCAGCGTAGCCGTTCATGGCCACGATCATGGTTGGGCCGGTTCCCTCGGCGGAATAGTCCGTGATCGAAGGGGCCGGGTACTCCAATTCGTACATGCTGCGTTCTTCTTCGTGCATGGCTTCTACCTCCTTGATATTTACTTACTCCAACACGTGAACCGGCCGGTCTATTCCCTCTTATTGAACTAGCGTGCGAAGCAGAATTAAGAACCAAGCACGGTGAGAACACAGAAATCACAAAGAGACCACGATGAAATTGGGGGAAGACCACGCGGCACCAAGTTAGGATTAAGACAATCATTGTGCCGGAAAACGTAGCTTTTGGCCATAGGCTCGGCCGCTGCCTGTGGAAAACTTCGCGCCCCAGGCGCCCAACACTGACTCCACGGCGGAAAACTATCCACAGGCAACCCCTTAAGAAGAATTAGTCTTTCGAACTGCGACCTATGACGCAAGAGTGGAACTCATGCACAATACACACACGCCAAAGGCTCACCCGCACATCTCCTCTCCGGGGGAACTACTATCCAATATTCCCGGGATGCTCGGTTTCTATCCCACCGATTCCGTCATCTTTATTAGCCTCGAGCAACCCGGCTCTGGGGCCCACACTGACACCGGGATCAGCCTCGGTCCGCTCATTCGGGTCGATATTCCTGACATCTTCGACGCCTGGGCTGACGCTTCCGATCTGCTTAACACCCCGCACTGCGTATGCATCTTTGCCTTCATCATCAGCCAGCGCCCGCAGGCGGAGATCGCTGACATTAGTGATCTCCTCTATGCCCTGGGAGATGTTGAGGCCATCGCAGAAGATTCCTTGTCCGCAGGAGTCGTTGAGTTGCCCGGTGACAGCGGCGGAACAACAGTGGACGCTGCCTGGTGGGTAGAGGAAATCTGCGCCGGCGAATCCTATGAATTGATCTTCGGCCCGACCAGCCCGGACGGGGCAGGGCCTCTGCAGGACTGGGAGCACGGAAAGATCCCGGCTATCACGGCATCGCAGTCCATGCGGCATTGCGTGGATAACCACGTGATCCCTGAGCTCAACCGCGGCGACATGATGGAGCGTTTTAGCCGCTCTAATCCCTGCATGAGCCCAGAGAGCGCGGCCGCCATGGCTGAGGCAGCCCGCCGCGCTGGACTGGAGCTGCGCAATAACCTGCGCATTCGCGGCACCGAATCGACGCTGAGCGCGGCAGAGCTCATCGAGGATGTCCCGCGCCTGCTCGCGGAGGTGGCCTCCGTAGAGGAGACCTACCGTGACCACGAGATGCTGGCTACCGTGGCGCTGTGGCTTTCAACCACCTGGGTCCGCGACCTCGTCGTGTCCGATCTTATTGAGCAGCCGCAGGCAGCATCGAAGCTCCTGTTGGCCGCAGCCCATACCTTTAAGGGCACAATTCGCGCGAACGCCCTGGCGCTCTATGCGGCGGTGGAGCTAACCACTGAATGCATTGTCTATGCCGGCCCTGCACTCCACGTCCTGCGGGAGGAGGAGGCGCACCACAGCCTTGGAAACCTGATCTTTGCTGTGTACCGCGCCGGGAAGTTCGAGATCATTGCTTCCAGCATGCAAAAAGGCTGCCGCGTTGCACGTGCGGCAGCCTTGGGGGAGGAAACAACTTCCGAAAACGCAGCTTAGCGCTTGGCGGAATGAGCCTTGTCTCCCAGATTACGGGTGAAGTTCCACGCGTCAGTGGCGATGGTCTCCAGGTCCGTGCGGGTGGGCTTCCAGCCCAGCTCGGACTTGATCTTGTCTGAGGAGGCGACGAGCACTGCCGGATCTCCGGCGCGGCGGGGGGCTACCTCAGCAGGAATATCGCGGCCGGTGACCTTGCGGCACATGTCCACGACCTGCTTGACGGAATAGCCCTCACCCGAGCCCAGGTTATAGATGCTGTGAACACCGGGCTTATTAGCCTGCAGTGCGAGCACGTGGGCGTCCGCGAGATCGCGGATGTGGATGTAGTCACGCACGGGAGTGCCGTCCGGAGTATTCCAGTCATCCCCAAAGAGGTAGATCTTGTCGCGGTGGCCCAAGGCTACCTGCAAGACAATGGGGATGAGGTGGGTCTCGATAGCCCGGTTCTCTCCGATATCGCCATAAGCGCCGGCGACGTTGAAGTAACGCAGCGACGTGGCGGCGAGGCCATAGGCCTTGGCGAAGGACGTGATCATGAAATCGATCGACAACTTCGTTGCGCCATAGGGGTTGGTGGGCTGGGTGGGCATGTCCTCCGTGATGGGGACCTTGCTCGGCTCGCCGTAGGTGGCAGCAGTGGAGGAGAAGACCAGGCTGGGAACATTGTTCTCCCGCATGGCATCAAGCAGAGCCAAGGTGGTGACAACGTTGCCGTGCCAATAATCGGAAGGAATCTCCACGGACTCGCCCACCAGCGAGCGTGCCGCGAAGTGGAGGACTCCCTCGAAGTCCCCGGCAGAAAGGACGTCTGCGGCGACATCTGCGACATTGCCCTCTACCAGGTGCGCGCCCTCAGGTACGGCTTCCCGGTTGCCGGTGGAAAAATTATCCACGATGGTGACATCGTGGCCCTGCTCAAGAAGGACTGCAGCGCAGACGCTTCCAACGTATCCGGCGCCGCCGGTAACGAGGAGCTTCATACTACTTCACCTCGATGCGGATAGCGTGGGCCAAGTCATCGAGCAATTCGATCTTTGCGCCGCTTTCAGTGGTTAAGGTCACGGCGCCATTGTTATTGACCACCTTGACAGGAGCGCCTACGGCTACGCCAGCGTCCGTGAGCTCACGGAAGGAAGCAGTATCCACCTGCAGGATCTCATTGATCTGAAAAATGGTGGCATCCGTTTCCACCCCATCGGGCAAGTCGATAGCGCGGGTGCCAAAGTCGATGGCGGGGTGCTTGTAGCCGAGCTCGTCGAGTGCTGGAATGGGGTTGCCAAAGGGCGAGCGGGTGGGATCATCCAAGATGGCAACGAGGCGCTCTTCCACGTCCTTGCTCATCACGTGTTCCCAGCGACAAGCCTCATCGTGCACCTGGTGGATATCAAGCCCCAGAATGTCGGTGAGTAGGCGCTCGGCGAGGCGATGCTTGCGCATCACCGCGGTGGCAAGCTCGCGGCCCTTGGCCGTGAGATCGAGGCTGCGATCGGTGCGAACGTGGAGGAGACCATCCCGCTCCATGCGGGCCACAGTCTGGGAGACGGTGGGGCCGGACTGCTCAAGCCGCTCGGCGATGCGAGCGCGCAGCGGGGTGATCCCCTCTTCCTCGAGCTCGTAGATCGTACGCAGATACATTTCAGTGGTATCGACTAGGTCCCTCACGTGGGCATGCCTTTCTGCACATTTTCGGGAGGCTCCGCCAGTTAAGGTAAGCCCAAGAATAATAAACTAAACTCTACCGTACTTAAAGCCAGCCTTGGTGGCAGCGCGGTATGTGTAGACATTTACTTAAAACGCCAATGCCCCGCGCGCTATTCCCTCACTGATGAAGCGGGATTAGCACGCGGGGCGGGGAAGCACTAAGGAAGCTTCAGCGCGATGGAACAGCGTTTAGAGGGCGTACTCACGCAGACGGTCAGCGCGGTTTCCGTCCCGCAGCTTGGACATGACCTCGCGCTCAATCTGGCGTACACGCTCGCGGGAGAGCCCGAAGCGGCGTCCAATCTGGTCAAGGGTGCGTGGAACACCATCATCGAGGCCATAGCGCAGGCGGATGACGTCTTGCTCACGCTCCTCGAGGGAACTAATGACCTCGCGGATATCGGAGTGGCGCATGGAGGCAACGACGGCCGTTTCGGCGTCCGTGGCCTCAGCGTCCTCGATGAAGTCTCCGAGGGGAGCCTCCTCGTCGGTGCCCACGGGCATGTCGAGCGATACTGGGTCACGGGACTGGCGCAGCAGCATCTCAATCTTGGACTCATCAATGCCGGACTCTTCAGCGAGCTCCTCATTGGTGGCTTCGCGTCCGAGAGACTGGTACATCTCACGCTTGATCCGGGAGAGCTTATTGACCTGCTCGACCAAGTGGACAGGGAGGCGAATAGTGCGCGACTGATCTGCCATGCCGCGCGTAATGGCCTGGCGGATCCACCATGTGGCGTAGGTGGAGAACTTATAGCCCTTGGCGTAATCAAACTTCTCCATGGCCCGGATAAGACCTAAGTTGCCCTCTTGGATAAGGTCCAAAAGCGGCATCCCACGGCCGGTGTAGCGCTTGGCTAGGGAAACGACGAGGCGCAGGTTGGCCTCGAGGAGGTGGGAGCGGGCCTTCTTGCCCTCGCGCACCAAAATCTTGAGATCGCGCTTGGTGGCGCGGGTGAGTTTCTCAGAATTGGCTAGTTTGTATTCGGCGTAGAGTCCGGCCTCGATGGCCTGGGAAAGCTCCACTTCATCCGCGGCGCTGAGCAGTGCGGTTTTTCCGATTCCGTTGAGGTAAACGCGTACCAAGTCAGCGGATGGATTGTCATTAGTCTGATTGCGGCGCGAGCCGCGGTCTACTTCTTGCTCATCTTCGTCCTTGATGTCATGCACATCAGCGGCGGTGCGGGCGGATGTAGTTGTCATCTCTTGCCTCCTGAAGTTGGCGCCTTTTACACAAGATACAACGGCACGAATTTCGGATTAGTTCCCAGAAATAGAAATCTGTGCTTCCAACTTTCGGAGACAACATTTTCGGGGGTAGTGTGCCGGTGCTAGGTCTCCACCAGCACGGTAAACGGCCCCTCGTTGACCGAGGATACCGACATCAGTGCGCCGAACTGCCCTTCCGCCACGGTGATAGAACGCGCACGCAGCGCTGCGATGACGGCGTTGATGATCGGCTCGGCTACCTCTCCCGGCGCGGCATCAGACCAGGAGGGCCGCCGGCCCTTGGCGGTACGGCCATAGAGCGTGAACTGGCTGATGAGGAGGACGGGGGCGTGAGCTTCGCTGACGCTGGTCTCGCCGTCGAGGATGCGGAGCTCGGCAATCTTGCGGGCCATTTTCTCGGCACGCGACTCCCACTCTTCGAGGTCCTCCCGCGAGACTCCGAGTAAGACGAGCAGGCCTCCGGTCGAGGGGGCGTCGATGGAGCCGACCACCTCTCCCTCGACGCTGACGGAGGCGTGCGAGACGCGGGTGATGACTGCCCTCACAGGCTTTCCTCCAGGAGTAGATCGGCGGGGATGACAATGCCGTGGCGAATGAGATCGACCACGGCAGGCAAGGCCGCTGCGGTGAGCGCATCCTCGTCGAAGCCGTGGGCTGCGGCATAGAGCTCAATAGTCTCACCCAAGCTGAGACCGCGGGGATTGAGCCCGGCGACGATGGAGGCGAGATGCTCATCGATTTCGTGGGACCAGCGCGGGCCTTCGGTGCGGGTAAGGCGCAATACAGCGCGCTTAAAGCCCATGGCGGTTTCCTCATCAGCCAGCGCTATGTCCTCGCGCGCTAGGCCGGGGCGTAGGGCGCAGTGCTTATGCTCCAGCTCGCCGGGAACCAGCTCGCGCAGCCAGGCGATGCGCGCGAAGTACTCTTCCACCTCTGGTCCCAGGGGATCCTCGAAAGGCTGCGGCATGTACTCGGCCAGAATATCGGAAGGCTCGTTCTCGTCCGCCAGCTTCTGAATGGCGACGAATCCGAAACCAATGCCGGTGACGTCGGCATCGCTAAAGTGTTGCAGCCACAGCCGGGAGCGTTCGCGACCGAGGGGACTGCGCACGTCGACGGATTCATCCTTGAGCCAGGTCGATACGTAGAGTGCTGGGTCAGCCACATCTCTCTGGATGATCCAGGCGGCCACGCCGGTATCGGGCAGCCAGGAGGCTACGCGCTGCTGCCAAGACTCTTCACCGTGATGCACCCATGCGGCCAAGAGGTGGGCTGTGCCGCCGGGGCTGAGGTGCGAGGCGGCCTGGGAAACCACGAGCTTGCTGGCCCCGTCGAGGTCAAGACCTGAATCGCGATAGACATGGCCGACTTCCGGCAGACCAACCACAAAGGGCGGGTTGGATACGATGCGGTCGAAAGTGCGCCCGGCCACCGGCTCGAACCAGGAACCCTGCAGCAGTTCGACGCGTTCGGCATCCTCAGTTCCAGCCGCTGCCAGGGTTACCTCAGCCAGCTCCAGGGCGCGCGGGTGAACGTCGGTGGCAGTCACGGTCTGCGCGCACGTCAGCTGCCCCAGGGTCTGCACACCGGAGCCGGCACCGAGATCCAGCACGGTGCCAACGGGCGATATAGGAGTGGATTGCAAGAGGGAAAGGCTAGCCGCGCCCACGCCCAATACGTGATCAGGTCCGGGGACGATAGTGCTCAAGGAAGCGTCGATATCGGAAAAGACGAGGCGATTGCGGCCCACGATGACATGCGGTCGGATGTCGAGCGCGATGGAGACAGTACCGTGCCCGTCACCGACGGCGATGCCGGAATCGAGGAGGCGACCGGCGAGGCGGGCACCGACGACGTCGCCAAGCAGGGTGGCGGGCACGGCCTCATGGAGGAGAAAGAGGCGGATGAGGACATCTAACTGCGTGTTTCCCGCAGTGGCCATCTCTACCGCAGCGGGTTCACCGCGATGCATTGCCTCGGTGTATTCCGGTCCGAGGTGACCGGCGATGCCGTCGGCGCTGTACCCAGCCCCGGCCAAGAACTGTGCCAATTCTGCGGCGGTCGCGGCCAAAAAGCCTTGTGGGCTGTCCTCCGATTCCCAGGAATTCATGTCTGGGGGCCTCCTTTAGTGTGGTCATTGCTGTCGTGCTCAATCGTTGAATGCTCAATGGTCTCATGCACCGTGGAATCCAGCGACTTGGCCTGCGGTCGGCTCAGTTGCTGGGCCTGGGCGCGCGCCATCTGCCGGGCAAGCGCCGGCTTGTAGATGTTCTTCTCGCGCTTGTCCTTAGGCCGACCCCGGCTATTTCCTATGACAACCGCCATCCACGGCAGCGGAAAGGTCACCCCGACGATGAAAGCGGCGGGCACCCAAGCATGGAAGGAATAGATGAGCCAGCCGGCGATGAGGAGAGAGGGAACGCGCAAAAACTGCAGAACCGCGTACCAGATCTCGCGCCGATGCCTGTCTTGCCCGGGGGATTCCTGGGCATCCGTGATTAACTGCGCACGCCGGCGCTTAAGCCACCGCAGGGAGAAGACCCGTGCCCACAGTGACGTGGGGCCCGAGCCGTCGTGCGAGTTCTTCGAGTGCATGTTCCTAAGGGTAGACTGCGAACTCGCGAACTTCGACACCGATGGGGAAAGATGGAGACCGTGAGTACTACAACGACTACCGCGACACGCACCACGACAAAGACTATTGAACGCCCAGACATCAAGGAAGACACCTCGCGCGGTGGCAATGACACCCCGAAGTTCTTTCACTACGTCAAGAAAGACAATATCCTCGACTCCGCAGTCAACGGCAAGTACGTCGTTGCGCTGTGCGGGGAGACCTTTCCCGTGACCAAGCAGGCCAAGCCGGGCTCCCCGGTGTGCCCCGACTGCGAGCGAATCTACCGAGGTCTGCGGCGCAAGTGAGTAAGAACAAAGGGCAGTTGCGCGCTTGGCAGCAAGCCGCTTTGCACAAGTTTCTCGCAAGTAAACCTCAAGACTTTATGGCCGTGGCCACCCCCGGCGCGGGCAAGACTACCTTTGCCCTGCGGGTAGCTACTGAACTGCTCGAAGATCGCACCGTCGAGCGCATTATCGTGGTCGTGCCCACCGAACACCTTAAGGTGCAGTGGTCGCGGGCCGGCGCGCGAGTAGGCCTTGGCCTGGACCCGAACTTTAGCAACTCCTCGGCGGTCAACCCGGCCTACGACGGCATTGTTGTCACCTACGCCCAGGTGGGAATGCACCCGTTTAAGCACCGTGCCATTGCCTCCGCGCGGCGCACTTTGGTGATCCTCGATGAGGTTCACCACGCCGGTGATGCCAAGAGTTGGGGCGATGGTGTGCGCGAGGCCTATGACGACGTCGAGCACCGCCTATCGCTGACGGGTACGCCCTTCCGCTCCGATGATTCGCAGATCCCTTTCGTGCGCTACGAGCAGGACGGGGAAGGCCACTTGGTCTCACGTTCGGACCACACCTACGGTTACGGCGATGCGCTTGCCGACGGCGTGGTGCGCCCGGTGGTCTTCCTTTCCTACTCGGGGGAGGCCCGCTGGCGCGATAGCGCGGGCGAGGAGTTCAGCGCCCGCCTGGGCGATATTCTCAACCCGGAGCAAACCGCCCGCGCCTGGAAGACGGCACTCGATCCGAAGGGCGAGTGGATTCCGTCCGTGTTGCAGGCCGCGCACACGCGCCTGATGCAGATGCGGCGCAATATGCCCGACGCCGGCGGCCTTGTCCTAGCCACCGATACGCAGACCGCGCGCGCCTATGCCCGCATTCTCAAGCAGCTCTCGAATACACCGGTCTCCATCATCTTGTCCGATGATCCCGGCTCCTCTGACCGCATCGCCGAGTTCTCCGAGAGCACCGACGAGTGGATGGTCGCTGTGCGCATGGTGTCTGAGGGAGTGGACGTCCCGCGCCTGGCCGTCGGCGTCTACGCCACCTCCGCCTCGACGCCGCTGTTTTTCGCTCAGGCCATCGGTCGTTTCGTGCGTTCGCGCATGCCGGGGGAGACCGCCTCTGTATTCCTGCCCTCTGTGCCCGTTCTCTTAGGCCTGGCCGAGAACATGGAAAAGCAGCGCGATCACGTCCTGGGGGAGAAGAACCCCGACAAGGAAGGCTGGGACGACGACCTCCTCGCGGAGGCCAACCAGAAGAAGACCCAGCCCGATATGCTCGAGCCCTCCTATGAGGCACTCGGCGCCGAGGCAGAGTTCTCCGGGCTCCTTTTCAACGGCTCGCAGTTCACCACGGGTGATGTGACCGAAGACGTCGATTCCGACTTCCTCGGCATCCCCGGGCTTCTCGACGCCGAACAGGTCAAGGACCTGCTGCGCCACAAGCAATCCGAGGAACTTGACCGCAAGGAAGCCGAGGAGAAGGCGCGCCGGGCTGCGCAAGCAGCCGAGGAACACCGCCGCCAGCTCTATGGCATGGAGTACGCGCCGCGTCCCAGCTCAAGCGACTACGGCTCCGGTAGCAACAGCTCAAACGACAACGGCTCCGGCAGCAACGGCGTCAGCACCAACGGCGGGGGAGTCGTCGACGAGATCTCCGCCTTGCGCAAAGAGCTCAACACCGCCGTGTCCATCGCGGCCCAGGGCTCCGGGCGCCCGCACGGCGCCATCCACACCGAAGCGCGAAAGGCCTGCGGCGGTCCGCCCACCGCCTTGTGCAACGCTGAGCAATTGCGCAAGCGCATCGACTACTTGCGGAAATGGTAAATTTCTCACGTAGACTAAGCAGAAACAGCACCACAAATGGCACTACTTTGAGAACTGAGGCACCCGCTTTGAGCAATCCCTTTAACTCTGACGGCGACCGTTCCGCCGACGCAGACCACGGCAGCAATCCTGCGCCGGAGGACTCTTCGGCCCCAGGAAACTACTCCACGCCGAGTGACTCCGGGCTTCCTTCCTATGGTTCACAGCCCCAAGCCAGCGCCTACTCGGGGGCAAGCTATGGGGGCGCCATGAGCGATCCTGCACAAAGCGCAGGTAAGAAGTCCACCATGGCGCTGGTGACGTTGATCTTCGGCGTTTTATCCTTGCTCACCATGATCTTCGGGGTGGGTATTCTTCTCGGGTTCATCACCGTGATCCTGGCTATTATCGCCTTCATTCGCAATCGCTCGAAGGCTGCCAAGGATCGCCGCACATGGATGACTGTGACCGGGCTCGTGCTGGCCGCAGTGGCCCTGGCGGTCGGCCTCTACATCATCGGTTCTTTCGTCGCAGTCTTCAGTGACTGCGTCACACTCGATGATCAAGACGCCATCAACCAGTGCGTTGAGGATAAGCTTCAAGTCCAATAAGCTTGGCGTTGCGGGCAGCGCTGCGCCACTGCGGGTTTCCTAACTAACGTGCTTTTCGTTTCGGGGCAGTGAATCTACATGTCAAGCTCACCCCCGCGTCCCCTTGGAAAATGGAGCCTATTCCTATTTCTTTGTTCGCCGAGTCT
The DNA here is from genome assembly GCF_002390965.1 of Corynebacterium sp. UBA4397. NCBI lineage: Bacteria > Bacillati > Actinomycetota > Actinomycetes > Mycobacteriales > Corynebacteriaceae > Corynebacterium > Corynebacterium sp. UBA4397. The sequence goes on along the minus strand of NZ_DGRD01000031.1, from coordinate 21,757 downwards.
CTCCGCTGGCGCCTGTTTCTAAGGGCCAATAGAGTTTTGACATATCTGCTAGGCTTTCAAATAGCTCATCAACCAAGATGTTGAAAGAGTATCTGGGATCGTTCGCTAAGCGGGCGATCCTTGCTTTATCTCCCAGAAGTCATCATGCTGCTTTTTGAACTTGTTTCGCCGTCGCGGTATTTCAACAAAGTACGCGGTGACGACAAGCGCATAGCTTCCGCGCTCTTCAACGAAAAGAACGTATTCGAAGTTCTCCGTTGCTAGGACGTACCGTCGCCCGCGCCACCGAGGGTCTGGGCTCACCCACCAGTTGATGTTCTTCTCAGAAGGGTAGTCGTGGTTAAATGCTTCCACCATTGGGCGAATCCAACCAATGCGTCGGCATCGTTCAAATTCGACATTTCGTTCAATGTCGGTTGCGCTCCCTCCGCTAACGAGATGACGGCGAACTCTTTCTTGATCTTCGGATCGGCGGCGGCGATCAGCGCCTTGATCCGCAGTATTTGAGCCTCGGCGATATGAGCTACATCGTCGGCCCAATCCTCCCAGTAGGTGCGGGTGCCAACCTTGTCCACCAGCTTGGTGTACATGGCCTCTTGCCACTGCTCCAGAGAGAAGAGGGCAAGCTCTTCACCGGAGGGAGTGTTTGCATTTCCCTCGGTGGTCTTATCGCCCTCGTGCTCGCCGAGCTTCTCCTTGGCCTCCTCGGATGCCACCTTGAGCGGGTTGGTCACCTCCTGCACGGAGATGGGCAGCTCGGTCTGTGCGCTGGGATCGTTGAGGCTCAGCGAGTTGATCTTGGCGTTGAAGCGGTCATCGTGCGCGCGCAGTGCGTTGAGGATCTGCCAGACCACCTTGAAGCGCTTGTTATCGTTGAGCGCCTCCGAGGGCGACTGCCCCGCAGGGATGGCCACAGGCAAGATGATGTAGCCGTAGTCCTTGTCCGGAGACTTGCGCATGACGCGGCCGACCGACTGGACCACATCCACCATGGAGTTGCGGGGGTTGAAGAAGATGACCGCATCCAGTGCGGGGACATCCACGCCCTCCGAGAGGCAGCGGGCGTTGGTGAGCACGCGGGTCTCATCAGTGGGGATGGTTGATTCCAGCCACGACAGCCGTGTGTTGCGTTCCATGGCGTTCATGGAACCGTCCACGTGCTGGGCGGCGACGGAGAGGTCGATGTTGAGCAAGGAGACATCGTTAAGCGCGGCGTGATCCTTGAGGGAGGCGCGGTACTGGTTGATGATGGCGGGGAAAGACTCCGCAATCTGCGTCGAAGTCTTAATGTCCTTGGCAAAGGCGACCGTGCGGCGCATGGGTGAGGCGTTTTCCTCGAAGCCATACTTCTTGCCCTGCTCGGTGCCCGAGCGTTTAGCCAGCCCATTCCACGCGCCAATCATGGCGGAGGCGAGCGTGAGATTGACTTCCGGGCTATTTTTGGTGGTTAGAGTATCGGCGGCGACGTCCTCGTCCACCGTCATCACGAGGACCTTGTAGTCAGTGAGCAGGCCCTTTTCCACCGCGGCACCGAAGCCAAGGCGGTAGAACTCCGGACCGAAGATGGCCTCATCATCCATCGAGGCCAGCTCTGCGGAGTGTTCGGCAGCCTTGCCCTTCACCGTGTCATCAAAAAGGCGCGGGGTGGCAGTCATATAAAGACGCTTGCCCGCCCCGATGTAGTCATTGTCGTGCACGCGCACGAAGTTCGAAGGATCCTCGCCGTAGAGGGTAACCCCCGTGGTGCGGTGGGCCTCATCGCAGATGATGAGGTCGAAATCTTCCATCCCGAACTCAGCCTGGGCATCGTGGATGGCGCCGATGGACTGATACGTGGAGAAGACCACGTTGAGGCCCTTGCGCCGCTTTCCCAGATTGGTGCGCCGGGCGATGTCCTCACCGTTGGTGGATACGGGCACCTCCAAGTCATAGGAGGCAATGTCCTCCGCTTTCTTAGAGACCTTCGTGTCCGAGCACACAGCATATGACTTCAGCGGCAGCGCGCTCTGGGATTGCGCGGTCCACTCCTTGAGCGTCTGCGAAAGCAACGAAATGGAGGGCACGAGGAAGGGCACGCGGGCACGCCCGCCGTTGTCCTGGGCAAACTTCTCTGCCAAGCGCAGCGCCGTGAAAGTCTTGCCTGTGCCACACGCCATGATGAGCTTGCCGCGGTCATGGGTGGAAAAGCCGGCGATGGCCTTGTTTATAGCCTCGCTTTGATGGGGGCGGGGCTCAAAGACCTCGCGGCGGCTGAGGTTGACCTCCATCTCGGAGCCGGGGAAAGTAACGTCCCAGTCAATGGGGGAGTCCGCGATGGAAGCCACCCCAATCCGGTTCGCCGGGATGAGCTGGTTCTCTAACATCCCCTCCGCGTTGGCGGACCACCTGTCCGAGGTGGAAATAATGAGCCGCTGCGCAAAGGACTGCTTTCCCTCCGGCGTTTCAAAGGAATGCCCCGAGGCCTCAAAGAAGGAGTCGAGATGGCGCTTTTGGATATAGGTATCCGGCTTATAGAACTTGCACTGAATGGCCACCCACGCCTGGTCCTCGGCGCGCCGGGCCACGAGGTCAATGCCTGTGTCTTGCTTGCCGCCGTTATAGCGCCAGTCCGTCCAGCGCGTTACCTCCGAGTACTCATCCCGCAGAGTCGGATCCGTGCGGAAATAGTTCACCATGAGCTTTTCAAAAGCGATGCCGTACTTGCCCGCCGGCTGGTTCTCACGCAGCTGGCTGAGGACGTCGGAGAAAGAAGTCATGGGCTCTATTATTGACCGCCCCCTTTTCCTTCGTCTGCATTGCAGGGCCGAGTTTAGAAAATAGGGGAACTCACGATGCTTGCCATAGGGCTAGGGTTCTCCATTGCTCTGGGGCACCGAGGACTCGAAAAGGTACAAGTGCGTTATCCGGATAGCCCTCCAGAAGGCGGGGAAAACTCTGTCCAGACGAAAGACCAAGCTTAAGGTGAAGATACTGAATCAAACTTAGTTGCCCGAAAACTCTGTTCATCGAGCTCCTTGCTGCAACGAGACTGGGATCGTCGTTGAGTTTGGGCTTGATGTCGTAAGCGCGGTTGAACATCCGGGCATGGTGGGCCGCATAGTTGCGAACAATATTGAGGGACTTTAACCATGAGGCAAGCTGCGGGCCGTTTAGATCACAACGATGGGCTACCCGGTTTCGCGCAATGTTTGGGGACATGGCGAAGAGATGTGAGAGCATTCCCCAGTCCAACAGCTCCACCGCAGCCCAAATCGGCAGGGTACCACCATACTTTTGTTTGTGATGGGTAACGAAGTCTTCTTTTGAGGATTCCAGCGCAGTGTTGTACTTCCTAATCCATACCTCATAGACCGTACGATTGTTTTTTCTTTTGCTGGAGGCAAGTGCCCCGAGCTTCTTAGGCTTTAGGTGAATCTGCGGGTCAATCCGTCCTAGCTCATAGCCGAGCATCGACCTCATGGCAGTTTCTACCCGATCTAATTCGACGAAGACGCAGTGCCGAAGCCTTTCATCAAATTCGTAGAGGTCCACGACGAGCTCGAATGTGGTCCCTCCCTTGAAACGATCGAGTGCTGCGCGAGAGTCCTGGTCAAAGTGTCGCATCGGGTGCCAATATGCTGACAACCGGTAATAGTTCAGAGAGGACAGAAGGGTTTCTGCATCAGCAGGGTCACGAAAGCTCATTCCGCGTCCTCGCAACAGGGCTACTTGTTCCGCGTAAGTCTTGAACTGCTTGTGTTGGGTCACGGAGAGCTCCGACGAATCTTCAAGAAGAAACGAAGACCGGTCCTGGACTCCCAGAGAAGTGGGCAGCGGAACCGGTCATGTTGTTTGCCATTGTAATCAAGACTTTGAGGTGCGCGCAAAAGACGCGCCGGGGACAATCTAGGAGCATCGATGATGGCGTTCGTGCCTAGAGGAGTGCGGCGATGGTGACCACCGTGGCCGCGACAACCAGCGGGGTCTCGCACTTGCCTACCTTCTTGGCGGTCCAAGTGTGGCCGCGGGCGGCGTCTCTGGGAATCCACCAAGCGCGCAGCAGTGCCAGCGCGAGGATTATCGCCATGAGAATGATGGGGACGGTGATGCGCACCGCGCTTAACGCGCAGGCGGCGAGGAAGATGAGCAATGCGCCGACATGCAAGAGCACCGAGAGACGCACGAATCCGGGAGTATTGCGTTCACGGACCATGGACTTGACTAGCGGTACAGTACCCGAGAAATACAGGGCCAGAAATAGGTAGGAAATCCACACCTGCTTGTCGATGGCGCCGAAGCCGACGTGGTGCGCGGCCATCCACAACACCGGCACGAGTAAGGCGGAGGCCAGCGTGGTGGAAATCCCAGAGGCCATTGACCGCGGTCGGCTGTGGAAAGTCTCCCATAGGGCCAGCGACATAAGTGGGCCGAAGAAGGCAGCCCATACGATAAGTGCGGGATGGGCAAGTAGTGTCACGGCGGCGGCGATGGCGGTGATGGGGCCGTAGACATAAATCGGGCGAGCGTAGGCGCTGCGGCGCTGGGCCGTGCGCGCCTTGGCCACTAACGTTAGGGCGAAGAAGGTGAAGTATCCGAAAAACCAGGCCACGAGGGTGGCGAATACGGCCGTCGGGCCGCGCCAGGTGAGCTCGCCTTCGGTAGCGTCGGTGAGAAAGTAATTTAGCGATGCGATTGTTCCGGCCACTGCAGGAGCAATCAGCATGGCCCAAGCGCCGTGTTGGTTGGGGACCCACGGGCTGATGCCGTGTTTGGGAGACACTGGCTATTCCTTCGATAGATCAAACATTAGATGGATATAAGTATCATACTATAGCTTCTTTTGGGGATGACATGTGCGGGGGACACATGTTCGAATGGGCTGGGGGAGGAATGTCCGTAGGTGGAAGTAGAGTCTTTTCCATGAGTACCAGCCAAGAACCCACCCCGTTTGCGCAGGGTCCATCCCCTTCGCACCGGACTAGTCCCTCCGAAGACAATGTATCCGCCGCACAGAGCGCAAAAGTAGCACTCAAAGACGGCGCAGAAAAGCCTACGTTTAAGTTGGCCGATGCCCAGTGGCTGCGAGCGCAGCGTGCCGGCATCGCCAGTGCCGCAGACCTGGTGCAGTATCAGCAAAAACTGCAGCGTGCCTCCGAGGGCTTTGCGCGAAGCCAAGGGCACGGAGTCGGCCGCGCAATCGCCTTGACCATAGCAGCGGTCCTTATCGCCATTATCGGAATCGCCTTAGGAATCGTCATCATGGAATTCGCCGGTGAGTGGATCGCATCAATGGAGGAGAACTAATCATGTCCAAGGGCAGTAGTGGTTCGGGGTGCGCAGCCCTATTCGTCGTGGTCTTCCTCATTGGCATTGTCATGTGGATCCTGGCGGCAGCACTGTGGCTAGTGGGGGTAGTCGTTGCTATTGGTGCCATAGTCGGCGCGGGTATGCTCATAGCCTACGCATGGAAGGGCGTGGCTGCGCAGCGGGAAAGTTCCGAAACGGCCGAGGAGATAGAGCTCCTCGCGCAAGATTCGGTCCGTGATCTGCGCAACCTAGAATTTCGGTGGAGTGATGCCGTCTTGACTAAGGGCATCGGCACTGTCTTGGAGGAGCGCCTGCGCGCGCAGCCCTCTCTCGCGGAGGCAAAAAGGCGCGAGATTGAGGCGATGATAATACTCGTCGAGCAGGCACCCGGAACCGAGCAGCGCCTCGAGGCGGTATCGAAGGCAGAGGCCTTGCGGATCCGGATCGAGGCGCTGATGGCGCCCTAGTCTAGGTAGTCGCGCAGAACCTGTGAGCGCGAGGGGTGGCGCAGCTTCGACATGGTCTTAGACTCAATCTGGCGGATACGCTCGCGGGTAACGCCGTAGACCTGCCCGATCTCATCTAAAGTACGCGGCATGCCGTCCGTCAGGCCGAAGCGCAGGCGGACAACGCCGGCCTCACGCTCGGAGAGCGTGGTGAGCACGTCCTGGAGCTGATCCTGGAGCAGGGTGAAGGACACCGCATCGACCGCGATGACGGCCTCAGAGTCTTCGATGAAGTCACCCAGCTGGGAATCGCCCTCATCACCGATGGTCTGATCCAGTGAGATGGGTTCACGAGCGTATTGCTGGATCTCCAGCACCTTCTCCTCGGTGATGTCCATCTCCTTCGCCAGCTCCTGCGGGGTGGGCTCGCGGCCCAAATCCTGCAAGAGCTCGCGCTGGATACGGCCCAGCTTGTTGATGACCTCGACCATGTGCACAGGAATGCGAATAGTGCGAGCCTGATCCGCCATTGCGCGCGTGATGGCCTGACGGATCCACCAGGTGGCATACGTGGAGAACTTGTAGCCCTTGGTGTAGTCGAACTTTTCGACGGCGCGGATAAGGCCCAGGTTTCCCTCCTGGATCAGGTCCAAGAAGGCCATGCCGCGACCCGTATAACGCTTAGCCAGGGAGACAACCAGGCGGAGGTTGGCCTCAAGCAAGTGATTCTTGGCCTTACGGCCATCGCGGGCGATGGCGCGCAGATCGCGCTTGGTCGAAGGGGAGAGCTTTGCGTCCTTGTCCCCGTGGGCGACAGCCTCAGTCATCTCATCCATACGGTGCTGGGCAAAAAGCCCGGCCTCGATGCGCTTGGCTAGGGAGACCTCCTGCTCAGCGTTGAGCAAGGCGACCTTACCAATTTGCTTGAGGTAGGCGCGCACCGAGTCGGCCGAGGCAGTGAGCTCGGCATCCTTGCGCGCCTGGCGCAGGGTGGCGGATTCATCCTCGTCCCAGACGGAAGAACCGGAATCATCTTCCTCGCCGTCTTCCCCTAGCTCCTCGGTCTGCGCTCCGTCACCCTCCTCATCGGTGAGGTCCTCTTCATCGCTGAGATCGGCGTGATCTGGCTCGATGTCCACGTCATCATGCTCATCGTGCTCGCCGTGGTCGATGGGGGTGTCCTCATCGAGCTCTTCGGAGACACCTGGAGTTGCCTCCTCGGGTGCTTCCTGCTTGCTAGCTGCAGACTTGCGCACCGTCTTCTTGGCCGTCTTCTTCGCAGTTTTGCGAACGGTCTTTTTGGCCGTCTTCTTCGCAGTCTTTTTGGTGGTCTTCTTGGCCGTCTTACGAGCGGTCTTCTTCGCCGTCTTCTTGGCGGTCTTCTTTGCAGGTGTAGATGACCCAGCGGCCTCTACGCTCTCACTGAGTACCTGGTCTGAAGAATCGGTGGCTGCCACGTACGCCCTTTCGCCTTATTCTTTGAGTGAAAAACAGCAGAGATCGCATTGTGATGCGATCACCTAAATCATGCTAGGCCCCTCGCAATTGCGCAGGCGAGGCGCGCCGCTAGCTTTTCAACTTACGATCGACGGCCCAGTATAGATCATCTTGCCCAACTGGTGGGCTACTAGGTCGCCGCTAGCTGCCCTAATTGGGCCTTCCCGGCCTAGTTTAAGGCCGAATCCCTTCCACAACCGCCATGGAGGCGCCCACGATTCCGGCACGATTGCGCAGGTGAGCGGGGAAGACAGGGGTAGAAACCGTCAGGTGCTGCCCCCACCTGTCGAATTTACGGGAAATTCCGCCACCGATGATGAAGCACTGCGGGTTGAAGAGCTTCTCGTACTCGTAGAGCACTCGGTTGAGGTGCTTGGCCCACTGCTTATATTTCAGGCCATTGCGATCCTTGGCCGCCGAGGAAGCCAGATGCTCCGCCTCGTGGCTTCCCACCATGAGGTGGCCGAGCTCCGTATTGGGGAAGAGCTGCCCGTCGAGCAAGAAGGCCGAGCCGATGCCGGTGCCCAGGGTGAGGAAGACGACGGAGCCTTTCTGGGCTTGGCCGTCCCCGTAGGCGACTTCGGCGAGGCCTGCGGCGTCGGCGTCGTTAAGCACGCTGAAGGGCACATCAAGAAAACCCGAAAACAGTTCCTGCGCATCGACGCCAATCCATGTTTTGTCAATGTTGGCCGCGCTGAGCACCTTCTGGTCCTTGACCACGGAAGGCAAGGTGATGCCTACCGGGCCCTCCCAGTGGTGTTGCTTGACGATGTCGCTGACGATGGCAGCAACAGCCTGCGGGGTGGAGGGCTGGGGGGTGGTTACCTTGAGCCTGTCGCCCACGAACTCGCCCGAAGCGAGATCGACGATGGCGCCTTTGATGCCGGAGCCGCCGATATCGATGCCGAAAGACGTTCCCTCACGGGGGGCAGTGGAGTTGAGTGTCATGGCTAACAGTCTAGAAGAAGGCACAATGGTTGGCATGCAAGCACAACGAGAAGTTGACACCCTGCGCGACTTTGCCGTGGCTACCGCCACTGCAGCAGCGGCTCTCGTGCGCGAGGAACGCGCACGTATCGAAAACGCCGATGGCTTAGGCGCGCACACCACCACCAAGTCCAGCGCCGTCGATCCGGTAACCGAGGTAGACCAAGCCAGTGAAGCCTTCATCGTCTCCGCCATCAGGGAGACTTTCCCGGGGGACGGAATCCTCGGCGAGGAAGGCACGGATTTTCCTTCCACCACGGGGGTGACCTGGGTCATCGATCCCATCGATGGCACCGTGAACTTCCTCTATGGCGCCCGGGACTATGCCGTGTCCATCGGCGCATTCTCGGCAGGCCACCTAGTCGCCGGCGCGGTGGTCAACGTCGCCCAAGGCATTGTCTATGCGGCGGCCGCAGGCCACGGTGCCACGGTGCGCCACCTGGGTCAAGAGCCGCGCGAGCTGCGCTGCAACCGAGTCTATGACCCTGCGTTGGCCTTGGTTGCCACCGGTTTTAGCTATGACGCGCGCAGGAGACGCCAACAAGGTGCTGTGCTCGCCGAGCTCTTGCCGCAGGTGCGCGACATTCGGCGGGTGGGTGCCGCTGCGCTCGACCTCTGCCGAGTGGCGGAGGGCAGCGTCGATGCCTATTTCGAGCACGGCATCAACGCTTGGGACTTCGCTGCGGGCGCCGTCATTGCTGCCGAGGCCGGCGCCGTGGTGCATCACCCTGGCCTAGATAAAGGGGCCGCCGATGGTGAGATTATCTGGGTGGCCGCACCGGATCTGGCGCCCGCATTTGAGCAGCTCTTGGCCAGTATTGGGGCTTTGGAACCGCAGCGGGGGTGAAATAATCTAGCCCCCACTCGGCGTGGAGTATGACAGATCGGGCTTTGTGTTTTAGTATGCGCGATCGATAAATACCTTATTCCAACCATTTGAAGTGAAGGGGCGTGCATAATGGCCACCGATTACGATGCACCGCGACGCCGCGCAGAAGACGAGATTGAGACCGATTCCTTGGAGGGGCTCAAGGCCTCCGAGAACGCCAATAGCGGCATGGATGATGACGGGGAGTTCGTCGAGCCCTTTGAGCCGCCGACAGTGGATCTCACCGGCGAGGAACTCAACGTGACCGTCGTGCCGCGCCAAGAAAACGAGTTCACCTGCTCCGTGTGCTTCTTGGTCCAATCAAAAAAGCGCCTGTCCCACGAGGAGGACGGGCAACTTATTTGCCGCGACTGTGCCTAGGCTCGACACCTAGGCACGACTAAGGTCACCGAGGAGAAGTAACCGCGGAGAAGCAAAAGGGCAGCGAGGGGTCTAGGAGTTTTCCTGGCGCTGTCCCGGGACAAAGGCGTCCAGCAACTCCTCGGGCGACTTGCTGGCTAGAAGCCAATAGGGCGTGGGATCTTCCGGGTCATCGAGCACCATCATGGCGTGCTCCGGCAGCCAAGCGTGGGTGACCAGGAAAGAGGCCGGATCATATTGGGGGCCGAGCGCACTGCGCCGGGCGGTCTTGGGTACCACGATGGAACGAACTACCACGTCATGCGGCAATTGTGCATCCTTGACCATCAGCCAGCGCGTGCCATCACCATCGCGCTCCACGCGAATGACGGTGCTTGACCAAGAGAGCAGCACCCACACGGCGATGGCGCCCAACAACACCGCCGGAATGACATGCCACCACACATTGCGGTTGAGACCGACGGTAAACGTAGTAATCGCTACGACGGCCGCGGCAAGGACCCAGAAATACCAGGGCACCCACTGGCGCTCGCGAAAGAGAACCTCGGGCTTGCCTGAAGATGAAGCGGTGGAAGGCTGTGCGGGATCCGGGGTGGGGGCATTATTTCTAGACACGGCATACTAGTTTAGACCACCCTGCGCCTTTTTCTCACGCTGCTGTGACATCCGCCGATAGGCGTCTAGTGCTGGCACGGTAGGCTAGGGCAGGTGAGTGATATCAATCCCCCTACTAGCCCCACCTCTAGCCCCAGTGCCAGCCTTGGTGCTGTACCGGCCAGCTCCTTTTCCCCGATCCAGCTCAAGAGGCTCGACAAGGGTCTGCCCCTGCCGCAGCGCGCTCATCGCGGTGACGCAGGCGCAGATCTTTATGCGGCACAGGACCTCACCTTGGCTCCTGGCGAGCGCGCCCTTGTGGGGACCGGCATTGCAATCGCGCTGCCACTAGGTACGGTGGGCCTTGTGCATCCGCGTTCGGGATTAGCTGCCAAGCATGGACTTTCGGTGGTCAACACTCCCGGTACTATCGATGCCGACTATCGGGGTGAGATCAAGGTCTGCCTAATCAACCACGATCTCCACGAGCCGATTGAGATAACCCGCGGCATGCGGATTGCACAGCTGGTCATCCAAAGAGTTGAGTTGGTTGATTTCGCCGAAGTCGATGACCTCGATGACACCGAGCGTGGGGCGGGTGGGTACGGCTCCACCGGCTCCTAAGAGGAGAGAAGAGCACGTCTCCGCGATACTCAATACAGTCTCGACTCAACCTGACTCAAGCTGACTCAATCTCGAATTAACTTCTACCCAAAGTAAGGGAAGGAAAAACACATGGGAATCTGGCCATTTTCTCGCAAGCATGATGACGACGCCTCGAAGGATGACAACGCATCCAAGGACGATAAGAACAGCGGCGATACCGGTACCGATGCCACCGCTGTGCCAGGTGCTGCTAGCAAGGAGGCGTTAGAAAACCTGGCTATCGATCCGGCAACCGGAACGGCGATGGGGGATACCACGGCAGGGCTGGTGGATACCGCAGCAGACGCTGCCGCTGCGACTGGCATTGTCAGCTATCCCCACGACGCGGTGGGTGGTGAATCCGGCCCCTTTGACGGCGATTCCGTAGACATCAACGACTTCGACTTCGCAGACTTTTCCGTGGGCATCTTGGATCTGGGTTCTATCCGGATCCCGCTGCCGAAGGAGTCCCAGGTGCAGGTCGAGATGGGGGAGAACGGTCCCCGGATGCTCCACATCGTCACCCATCACGGGCGCGTCACTCCCGTGGCTTTCGCCGCACCCCGCCACGCCGGGCAGTGGGTCGAGGCCGCCCAGGAGATTATCGAGGGCATGAGCAACGATGGCCTGAGCACCACCACAGAGATCGGGCCGTGGGGTACGGAAATCGTTGGCACCAATGGCAATGGTCAGATTCGCGTCATTGGCGTGGAGGGGCCGCGCTGGATGTTGCGTATGACCCTGGCTGCGCCCGCCGGAAAGGAAGAGGAGCTCGTGGCTTTGGGCCGCGAGGTCGTTGCCCGCAGCTTTGTCTACCGCGGTGAGAACCCGGTGCTTGCCGGAAACTCCCTCCCAGTTACCTTGCCCAAGCCACTGGCCGAGCAGGTCCAGCAGGCTATTAAGCAGCGCCAGGAACAGGAAAAGTCCGCTGCGGCAAACTCAGCCCAACACCCCGAGAACGGTGTGAGTGACGCAGACCAGCAAGCCCTTGATGAGGCGCGTGAGCACCTGCGCAATCTAGGGAGCGCTTCCTCCGCGCAGGAGAACGAAAAGCCACATCCAGAAGAGGGCGAAGACAAGAAGAACGAAGACAAGAAGAACTAGTATTCTTTCCCGCAACATCGATCCCACCCCATACCTTTAGCCCAAGTAGGTCTTAGCGTAGTGACTACACCCGAATCCGGTGCCGAGTTTGGCACTGAGCCCGGAAGCGAACCCGTGGATCAACCCGGTAATGAAACGGGCAGAGAAACCGGCAAAGAATCCTCCACTGCACGTGACGCGGATTCTTCTACCACTGACCCAACTCTGCTTGAGCAGATGGGCGGATTAACCGGACTGGTTTCGGCCACGTTGCCCGTCCTCGTTCTCATCCCAGTCAACAGTTTTTGGGGACTCGGCCCGGCATTGATTGCCGCCGTGGGCGTCGCGGTGGCCATCACAGCTTGGCGCATTCTGCGTAAGGAAACACTGCAGCCGGCAATATCAGGGCTATTGGGCGTGGCGCTGTGCGCGGCAATCGCCTGGTTTAGCGGCTCCGCCAAGGGCTACTTCCTCTATGGCATCTGGATGTCCTTGATTCTGTGCGTCCTCGCAGTGGCTTCGATACTCTTCCGCTGGCCAGCCGTGGGAGTTATCTGGAAGGGAATCAACGGCGAGGACATGGCCTGGCGGCAAGTGCCTGCAGCGCGGCGTGCCTTTGCCATCGCCACCGGAGGCTGGGCCGTCGTCTTCCTCGCCCGCTTCGTTATTCAAAACGCTATTTACAATGCAGACCACACCACGGCTCTGGGGGTAACCCGGATTATCATGGGCTGGCCCTTGACAGGGCTGGTGTTGATATTGACCGTGTGGATGGTAAAACGTGCCAACGCTGCCATCGAGCAATTCTCCCCACAGGAGACAGAACAGGAAAACAATGAGCACCAACACTAACTCCGAGTCCACCCAGGCAGACATTGCCCGGGGCGATGTCTTAGATGTGACTATCGAGCGCATGGCACACGGCGGGGAGGGCATCGGTTTTGCCCCAGACGGCCGCGTGGTATTCGTACACGGCGCATTTCCTGGGGATGAGGTGCGCGCGCGTGCCCACAAGGTCAAGAAGGCTTTCATCAGAGCCGAGCTGGTTGAGGTAGTGGCGCCAGGCCCACTGCGGGTTGAGGGCAACTGTCCCGCCGCAGCACTCGGCGCAGGTTGTTGCGACTTCGCGGAGCTAGATCCCGCTCGTGAGGCGGAGTTGAAAGCCAGCGTCCTGACTGATCAACTTCACCGCGTGGCAAAGCAGGACTGGAATGCGAGCGATATAGAGATCCACGATCTTCGCCCGCAGCGCGGATGGCGTACCCGCGTGCGCCTCGGCGTAGACAGCCAGGGCAGGGCGGGCACCCGCAAGCGCGGTTCGAATGATCTCGTTACTTCCGTTGCCTGCACGCAGTTGGCACCAGGCCTGGTAGAAGACATCGTGGGCCCTGATGCGCGGCGCTTTAGCCCCGGTGCTGAGGTAGTCGTTGTGCTCGATAGCACTGGCGAGCGCCACGTCATGGAGACGCGCAAGGCCCCGCGTGGGCGCCGCGTTGAGACCATTCGCGAGGTCATCGAGGGCAGCGGGGAAGTGACCCAGGTGTCCGATGGGCACACCTTCCGCTTCCCGGCGACCGCCTTCTGGCAGGCGCATACTGCTGCGCCTGAGGCCTATACCGCGCTGGTACGCAGGTGGTTAAGTGCGGCGCTCATGCCGGCAATTGAGCCTCTTGACACTGCTGACACCGCTGCTGGAGCATCCGCTGCCACAGCAGACGTAGCGGGATCTACGGATGCGAAGGACCGGCTGGTGGCCTGGGACCTTTATGGCGGGGTAGGGCTTTTCGTTCCCTCCCTGGCGCAGGTCACGGGAGAGCCAGTTATCTCCGTGGACTATTCCCCGGCGGCGACGGCCTCCCAGCAGCCGGACTTGGAGCAGTACGATGTCAAGGTCGAATCCGCCCGAGTGGAAAAGGTCGCCCCACAGCTGCCCAAACCCTCGGTCGTGGTCCTCGATCCGCCGCGCACCGGTGCGGGCTCGGAGGTGGTATCTGCTGTCGCGGCGGCCGGCCCGCGGGCTATTATCCACATCGGCTGCGATCCGGCGACATTTTCCCGCGATGTTGCTGATTGGGCCGAGCATGGCTACCAGGTCAAAAGGTTGGCGCTGCTCAACGCTTTCCCCGGAACGCACCATTTCGAGACCATTGCGCTATTGTCTGCGCACTAGTAATTGGAGGGTCCTCTGCCAAGGTTCCTTTAGGCGGGGTGCTTTTCGTGGTTTTGTCACGCCGAATTAGGTGCAAAAAATGTATTCGACCGTGCGTTAAAGGTACGGTGGATGAATTAAGAACCTGAGCTTGGAAGAGAGTTAAAGGCCGCTTCATGTCGCTATTGGAAAACATCGAGTCTCCGCAGGACCTCAAGGCCCTGCCGGTGGACAAGTTAGATGATCTCGCCGCAGAGATCCGCCATCACCTCATCGAAACCGTCTCCGTGACCGGTGGGCATTTGGGGCCAAACCTAGGCGTCGTCGAGCTGACCATCGCGCTGCACCGCGTCTTTGATTCGCCGCGCGAGCCCATTGTCTTCGATACCTCGCACCAGTCCTATGTGCACAAGATGCTCACGGGTCGCTCCAAAGACTTCGCCACGCTGCGCCAGAAAGGCGGGCTCTCCGGCTACACGGACCGCGGCGAGTCCGAACACGATTGGACTGAGTCCTCCCATGCCTCGGCTGCGCTATCGATCATCGACGGCATGTCCAAGGCCTTCAAGATCAAGGGCGAGGATCACCGCAACGCAGTGGCCGTCGTGGGTGATGGCGCGCTGACCGGCGGAATGTGCTGGGAGGCCCTCAATAACATCTCCGCTGGACACGACCGCAACGCGGTCATCGTGGTCAATGACAACGGTCGTAGCTATTCGCCGACCATCGGGGGACTTTCTGAGAATCTAGGGCGCATTCGCTCCCAGCACGGCTATGACCAGCTCATGCAGGAGGGCAAGAAGCGCCTGAAGTCCATGGGCTGGGTAGGCGAGCGCGCCTTCGATGCCCTCCATGCGGTCAAGGAGGGGGTCAAGTCCACCGTCCTTCCCACCGAGATGTTCCCCGAGCTGGGGATCAAGTACGTTGGCCCCATCAACGGCCACAACGTAGGTGCCCTGTTACATGCGCTATCTTATGCGCGCGATTATGAGGGGCCGATCATCGTGCACGTGGTCACCGAAAAGGGGCACGGCTTCGCCCCGGCAGTCAATGAGCCCAAGGACCAGATGCACTCGACTGGGGCGATTGACCCAGTAACGGGCGTGGCCAAGGGAAAGAAGCAGCCGGGGTGGACGGCAGCCTTTTCAGAAGAATTGCTGGCGGCCGCCGCGCAGCGCGATGATATCGTCGCCATCACCGCGGCGATGGCCGGTCCCACTGGTCTTGCCCCCTTCGAGGAGAAGTTCCCCGAGCGCTTTTTTGACGTTGGAATCGCCGAACAACACGCCATGGCCTCGGCCTCTGGCCTCGCTTTAGCCGGCATGCATCCGGTCGTAGCGGTTTATTCCACCTTCCTCAACCGCGCGGTTGACCAGGTCATCATGGACATTGCACTGCTGAAGATGCCCGTGACCATTGTCTTGGATCGCGCCGGAGTCACTGGCTCCGACGGTCCCTCGCACAACGGCGTCTGGGACATGGCTTTGATGAGCATCGTCCCGGGCATGCGCATCGCCGCCCCGCGCGACGGGGCACGCCTGCGTGAGCTCTTCAACGAGGCCATCGCCGTCGAGACTGGCCCCACCGTGGTGCGCTTTCCCAAAGGAAACCTCCTCGATGACATCGAGGCTGTGGACACGCTTGCCGACGGCGTGGATATTCTCCATTACAGTGACGTCGATGTCGACAGCGATACTGATACTGCTGCTGAGACTGCAGAAGGCGAAGAGATCCCGAGCGTACTCATCGTCGCAGTGGGCGCGATGTCAACGCGTTCGATGCGGGCGACCACCATATTGGAGGAGTCCGGCATCAATGTCACGGTCATCGATCCGCGGTGGGTTTGCCCAGTAGCCCAGTCTATCGTGGCACTGGGCGCGGATCATGATCTCGTCGTCGTCATCGAGGATGGCATTATGCGCGGCGGTATTGGCTCGCTCATCTCAGAAGCCCTTGAGGCAACGGAGGTAGACACACCAGTGCGCCACATTGCCATTGCGAACTACTTTCCGGAGCATGCATCGCGTGGCGAGGTCCTCGCGGATAATGGCCTAGAGCCAACGGCCATCGCCGAGCAGATCAACCAGTGGGTCGAGATGCTCGTCGAGGAAGAAACCGAAGGCCAATTCTAAGGGCCCGTTCTCCGCGCCTGAGCTATAGCCGGCGGGCGGAAAACAGCCCGGCCTGCAGAGCCGGGGCCGCCTGCTCGATCTGCCACTGACGCGCAGGCGTGGTGCGAAGGTAAGGAATTATGTCTCCTGCGGAGCTGATGGCTCCGGCGACCGATTCCGGGTAACGTTTCAGCACCGGCCCGGTTGCCGCCCAGACCACCTCGCGCACCAGTGCAGGCCGCAACAAAAGCTCAGGAGCGATCTCAAGATCCTCAGCGTGATCCGCCAGTTCATCTCGCACCTTCTGGTATGCCTCCCACTGCTCTGGGTACTCGCGCATCCACAGGGACTTCGAGGGGACGGGCGAGGCCGTGGGATGGGGGCTCGGCCACTGAGAGGGGTCGAGTCGGCGCGTGCGTTCGATGACCTGGAACCAATAGCTCTGCGCACCTCGTTTGCGGCGCGGAAAGCCCTTGATCTTGCCCAGCGCGCCCGGTGACTCCGGTAGGCGGTGGGCAATGTCGATGATGAGCTTGTTGGATAGAATCCGCCCAGGTGCTATGTCATCGCGCCGTGCCTGCTCGTCGCGTTTAGTCCATAGTGCGCGAGCTACGGCGAGCTTCTCAGCACTATGCAGGGTCGAAAGGCCTTTGAGATCCTGCCACGAACTGGAGGGAGAAGTAGCGTCGCCAGCCTTATCACCGACCCCAGCGCCGGCTCCATCGCCCGCGTGCTCTCTGAGGATGGCGGCAAACTCTTGCTCGGCCCAGTCCATGCGTTCTTTCTCCGCGAGAATGTCGCGTAAATTCGCGGCTAACTCGTTGAGGAGCTCCACGTCTAGTGCCGCATAAGCCATCCATTCGCTCGGCAAGGGGCGCGTGGACCAGTCAGAATTTCCGTAGCCCTTCTCCAGCTCCACGCCTAAGAGCTCCTCGACCATGGAGCCGAGATTGGGGTGGTCGAACCCGGCGAGCCGCGAGGCCAGCTCCGTGTCAAAAAGGGCGCCAGGATGGAGGTTGAGCCAAGCCAAGGAAGGCAGGTCCGAAGGGGCGGCGTGAATGACCCAGGGGCTGTCATTGAGCACGGGGGCAAGGACAGAGGTGAGTGCGCTGCGATGTCCCTCGGGATCGAAGATGAAGGTGCCAGCCCCGGCCCGGCGCACCTGGATGAGGAAGGCGCGGTCATCGTAGCGATACGCGGAGGCGCGCTCGGTGTCGATGGCAAAGGGGCCCGCACCGGAGGCGAGCTCGCGTGCGGCCTCTTCGAATTGGGCCGGGGTATCAAGCAGATCCGGGATGCCCTCGCGCGGGGCGCTCAGATAGTGACTCATCTTAGTTGTCTTAGTTGTCTCAGTGGCCGAGCTGCGTGATGCCTTCTGGCGGCAACCCGGCTACATTAGCCAGCACCTGCGCGAAGGCCTCGACGTGCGCGGTGAGATCGAGCCCAGCTGCGGTCCAGGAGGCCCGCATCTCTAGCTGGTGGGCCCGGGGAGGGCCGCCGATTTCGCCGAAGCGCACCGAGGCGGTCGAGGTGACCGTACCGCCGAGGTTGGTGTGTTCTGCCCCGCGCTCGGCGAGGGCCTCGTTGAGCCAATCCCAGGCGACGTCGGGAAGCAGGGGATCCCCAGCCACCGCATCGTCCATGTCGGCCTGGATGTAGGCCACGAGGCGAAACGCGCCCTCCCAGGCTTCCTCGGCGCCGGGATCGTGGAGCAGAATGAGGCGACCGAAGGCATCGCCCTCGGTGTCTGTCGGCACGATATCGGCGTCCTCTGCGGAGCCAACTTCGAGGCCCACTGCGTGGCTAAAGGGAGCTAAGCGCTGCGGAGGGCGAATGGGCCCGAGGCTTAGCTCTGGGCGCAAACGAGCAGCGTGCATGGAGTCGACGGCGTCTTTAAAGATCTGCGGCGTCGAATCCTGTCCTGGAGAGGAGGGAGAGGAGGAATCTGCGGCTGCGGCGTTCAGCTGGGAGGGGCTGCCTGCCGGGGGACGCGGAGTTAGGTCGGAATTACTCACATCGATCAAGCTATAGAGTCCCTTCGCTTTGCTGGGGGAGGCGCGCCGTGGGGTGAGCGAATGGCATCGGTGCCGTATCCAACTTATGATGGATATGATTGACACCATTGTCTTAAGTTGAAGGAGAGAAATTCATGGCGAAGGTCAACTTCAAGGAACTCAACGAGATCCAGCAATACTCGCAGCATGCGGTATTTCAGGTCATCCCGGGAGCATTGGGAACGGACCGGGCAGATGCCATCGCCCAAGCGCGGGCCTTTTTTGCCAACCTGGCGGAGCAGGGCGTTGTCACGGTGCGCGGCATCTACGATCTTTCCGGAATGCGCGAGTCCGCGGATTTCATGATCTGGTGGCACGCCGCAGAGTTCACGGAGATCCAAAAGGCCTTTGCAGCTTTCCGCCGCGAGACCACACTCGGCCAGGTCTCCGAGGTGACCTGGGTGGGCAACGCCCTGCACCGTCCCGCCGAGTTTAATAAGTCCCACCTGCCTTCCTTCGTCATGGGGGAGGAGCCCGGCGAGTGGATCAGCGTCTATCCCTTCGTGCGTTCCTATGACTGGTACACCATGGATGACGAAAAGCGTCGCCGCATTCTTGCTGAGCACGGAATGCAGGCTCGGGATTTTGCAGATGTTCGCGCCAATACGGTCCCGGCCTTCGCGCTCGGGGACTATGAGTGGATTCTGGCCTTCGAGGCGCCTGAGCTGCACCGCATCGTGGACTTGATGTACCTCATGCGCTACACCGAGGCGCGGCACTATGTGCGCGAAGAGATTCCCTTCCACACCGGCCGCCGCGTGGCGGACGTGGGCGAACTGATGGAGATTCTGCCTTAGTGTGAAGAGTCCTCGACGGGCTTTTCCTCGAGGTTGAGGCAGATGGAATTGATGCAATAACGCAAGTCGGTGGGGGTGTGATAACCCTCGCCGGCGAAGACGTGTCCCAGGTGCGAGTGGCAGTTGGCGCACAGGACCTCCGTGCGCGGCATGCCGAGCGAGTTATCTTCGCGCTCTATTACATTGTCACCTGCCAGCGGGGAAAAGAAGGAGGGCCAGCCGCAGTGCGAGTCAAACTTCTCCGTGGAACGGAATAGTTCTGCGCCGCAGGCCTTGCAGGTGTAGACGCCCTCAGTAGTGGTGTTGGTGTATTCCCCAACGTGCGGTGGCTCGGTGCCCGCCTGACGCAGCACATAGTATTCTTCCGGGCTAAGGCGCTTGCGCCATTCGGTATCGGCCATGAGCTTGAAATCGGTCATGAGCCAGAGTCTAGCCTTGGCGCTTATCGCGCTGCCACCAGCCGCATACAGTCGCTGCGCTGACCACTATCAAAAGCCCCCATCCCACGGTGCCTGCAAAGAAGTTTGCCCAGCGCCCGAGGTCCGGGGCGACGTTGGAGCTCCAGTCCAAGGGGGCGAGGAATAAAAATGCCGCCAGCCAGGCGCCCCAGGTGTGGAATATGGAGCGCGGCAGAAACGCCGTAAACAGTAGCGGGAACAGCCACATCGAGTAGTACTGCTGGCCCAGGGAAGACAAGAAGAATACCCCGAGCAAGATGATCCCAGCGGTGCTCATCACCCACAACGTGTTATCGCGGTCGCGCCAACGCAAGAGCATTACAATGGCTGCGGCCACGAGTGCTGCGAAGGCGAGCCACAGAGGATAGTAGAGCCACGGACCCACATCGAAGTATGCGCGCACCCCCTCCCAGGAGGAGTTGGCAAAGTCTCGGGTGGTCCCGAGGTAGGGGACTAGCTTGCTCAAGTAGGCGGAGGAATCCGCCACCAGGGGCCAAGCTATGAGGTTGGACAGCACGGGAATGGCCAGTCCCACAAGGATGCTGCGCCAGTCCTTGCGCACCAGCGGCAGGAAGAGCAGCGGGGCAAACTGCGGTTTGATGAGGATGGCCAGGCCGATGCACACACCCGCCACCCAACGCCACCGCCGCCGCGCAGGCGCGCTGAGGCTCGTGTTGGTCTCGTCCCCGCGAATAACTCCCCAGAGAAAGCCCACCAAGGCCAAGAAGAGGAGGCCGTTGATATTGGTGAAGGCGAGGGTGTTGGTCACCGACTCGCTCAAGAAGGACAGAGCAATGGCGCTGGGGAAAAGTGCGCCACGCAGGCTGTGTCCCACCAGCCGAGTTAACAACGCCAGGGCAGCGATGATGGCTGCGGCATTGCACACGATGAATATGGCACGTACCGCCTCAAAACTGCCCAGGCCCAAAGGGCTCAGGATAAGCGTTGCCCCCGGCGAGTAAAGATAGAGGGGGTCGACGTGCGTATAAGCCTGCTCGTAGACCTCTTGGCCGTCGATGAAGCGGCGGATCGCGGAATGCACCGTGGTGAAATCGTCGGTAAGTGTGCCATTAAGGGCCAGGATGAAGACGCGCTGAAAGACCACGATGACGGCGGCCGGCCAAGCGGCGGCGCGGAGCAAGGCTTGGTTGTTCACGGGGAATAAGTCTAAGCGGTGGGGCGGCGTCTATAGCGCAGAAACACCGTACCATCGCCGTCTGCCTGCACATTCTCCAGTTCCATGGGCACTATGGAGTCTGCACCGGAGTCTAGAAAGGCGGGATTGACCAGCGGGGTCTCCACGCTCGGACTCAGGTGGGGATCCACGGTGAGGTAAAACTTGTCCACCAGCCCCGCCGCGATGAATCCGGCGTAGAGATGCGGCCCACCCTCCACCACGAGGCGGCGAAACCCGCGGGCGTGCAGCGCCGCCACAATCTCTTCCACGCCACCGTCACCCACGCCTACGAGCTCGGCGCCCGCCTCCCGCAGCAGCTGGGCCTTGGGTGAGTCCAGAGCGACATCAGGGCACAGCACCAGCGGCGGGGTAGTGACACGAAAGAACTTCGAGTCCGTGCTCAGGGAGAGCGAGCGCGTCACTGCCGCAATCCGTGCAGTACTCGGCTTGGCGACGCCGCCATAATCCTCCGCCTCAACCGTCCCCGCCGCCACCACGATGACATCCGCCCATTCCCGCATTGCCGCAAAAAGCGCAGAGTCGGTGGCATTGCCCAGCTGTCCTGAGGTTCCATGAGTCGTGGCCGAGCCCACTAGGGAGGTGGCCTCAATGAGGCGAATGCCGGGTTGGTCTGGGCCAAGGAGTTCGGAGATGTCAAGCATGCGCCCACCCTAGCCTTTAAAAGTGCCCTGGCATGCAGAAGCACCCTCGCCAGAAATTCACAACATGAACTCTAACGAGGGTGCTAGGTGGTGGTCCTAACTGGGATTGAACCAGTGACCTTTCCGGTGTGAACGGAACGCTCTCCCACTGAGCTATAGGACCTCAACGAGAAAAGAATTTACACCGTGCCAGTCTCACTCTCCTAATCGGGGCTAGTTACTGCGCTGATAGCCGCGAGGGGCTATCGGACTCAGGACAGTGCCGTGACTAAGCCCAGAACTACATCGCTGTAGTTCGATATGCCTGCCGAGCCATAGGTATCTCGGCCAGCGTTAGGCTAGTTGAGCGGGGGATTTGGAAACTTCGCCTGCGCACGATAATGTTTCTACTCGCACCGCAACGATTAGAGTGTCATGCTTTGAGTAGTTGTTTGCAGTGCGGATGTAGCGCAGTTGGTAGCGCATCACCTTGCCAAGGTGAGGGTCGCGAGTTCGAATCTCGTCATCCGCTCCAAGTTCCCTCGTGGAACTTGATTTCCCAGCGCGATTAGCTCAGTGGGAG
>NZ_DGRD01000008.1:129096-129309 GCF_002390965.1 Corynebacterium sp. UBA4397 | reverse complement strand
TAGTCCTCCAACGGGAGGACTGCCATGGTCGTCACCCGAGTACGCGCAGCCGGGGTCGCGCCTGCCTTCCCGAGCATGCGGGCGATAAAACTCTCGCCCGGATGCTGTTGGTCGATGGTCCGGAAAGCATCTGCCATATCCAACCCATTGCCGGTCACAGTCAAGGTAGCCAGCCCATTGGGGTGCTGGCGCAGCAGTGCGCGCTCGCAATAC